>JBMYXW010000007.1:8874-16018 GCA_049608825.1 Chitinophagales bacterium | reverse complement strand
CAGTTTATTCCTCCTTCAATATTAAATTCCGTAAAATCTCACTTCTTACCCCTCACTTCTCTCCTCTTCAAAAGCCTACTTCACCATCAATTTCTCCACAGACAAATCGCCTCCTTCAAAATTAACATGAATGGTATATAATCCTTCTGGTAAATCGTTTGTATTTACTTGTACTTCATTAAATCTGCTACTCAATACTTTAGCCACTACTTGCTGACCTGTAATATTGAAAATCTGAACACTTTCGATTGCTTTTGGAGCTACAACCAATACAAAATCTGTTGCAGGATTTGGATAAACTTGAATCGGCACTAAGTTGATTGCTGCAGCCGATAAAGATTCTGGGTGACACTCACATTCGTGATCGCCCAAAAAACTAAAAGTATTTTTGCGGTAAGACCACCAGCCTTGACCAGTGAATGTTCCTCCCAATACAAAACCTACTTCACCTAATTCATTTCGACCAGACAGGTTGTCTGATGTTCGTATGATTGTTTGGTCTTTGGTGAGGCAATAGTCATTTTCATTGACCCAACAATCGTCTACATTTCCAAAAGCAGTTACATAAGAAGGATCTTCGCCAATGACTCCAATCACATCCACCAAATTGCTGTAAGCAATTACATCTACTTCCGTACCTTTGATAAGTGCCATTGCATCGTCCCCATTGAAGCTCATGGTTCGGCTCAAATCGTAATCGGGGTCTAAAAAAACATTTGCTTTTCCCTGCAAATCGTATTCTTCATAGTATTCTCTTTCATCGTAATCAAAGGTGGCAGTAAACCCAAATTCGTCGTCATCATCATAGACTACATCAAAAATCACATTGCCATCCTCATCCACTTCGGGCTCACCTGTCACAATATTGAAAACGGTATCTACAAATAAATAGCCATTCCAAACAGGCTTGTCAAAGGAAGAATATACTGTTTCAGGAGCAACAACTGTTCTGTCTAAGACCACTACATACGTTTCGTCGGGTTGCAACATATACTCAGGTAATTGTGTCACCGATTTGGGATTCGTTGTTGCAGGAGCGTCTGTTGCGCCATTCCGAAAACGGACAAGAGAATATTCTGCTAAGTCAATGGCATTTTGAGTTGGGTTGTAGATTTCTAAGGCTTTGTTGTTGCCATAGCCTTCTACATATTCTGAAAAGAACAAATCGCTACAAGGTTGTGCGATGGCATTGGGGCTGCTGAATATCAGCACAGCCATCAATGCGGTTAAAAGTACTAATTTTTTCATTTTTTGATTTGTTTTTTATGGTTATTGGTGGATTGGTTATTAGTGATTGGTTATTACTTTTTTATATTACAGTAGCTTGTTTTTGAACGGAATAAATTCCATCCTACTTTATTTACTGTCAAAGCTATTTCACCAATCACTATTAAACCAGTCACCAGTCCACCAAACATTTATTTATTAATCACTAATTTCTCAATCTGATTATTCACATTCAAGATATAGATACCATTTGGCAAATCCTGTAAGTCAATTGACAGTTTTTCGTTTTGAGCATTTTCAATCTTTGTAGCATACACCACTTGACCCGACATATTCTGAATACGAATGTCGGCATCTGTTGCTTTTTCAGCAGAAAATTGCAGTGTTACAATATCTTTTGCAGGATTTGGATACAACAATGTTGTCCATTCTACCAAGTCATAATCGTCAATACCCACCATCAATGTTCCGCCCATTTCTTGGAAACGTTGGGAAAATTCTTGGTAGTACAAGTTCGCGATTGTAGCACTATGAACGATTACTACGTTTTCATCATTGCGGAAACGAGCTGAGTTCGACCAGTTGTAAGAACCTGTCCAAACCAAAGCATCAGATTCAGGATGTCCTTGATCCACAATCAAAGTTTTGTGGTGGAAAATGTAAGGACCATTGTCAAATTTCACTTGGTCATTGCCGATATTATCAACCAAAATTTCGTAAGGATAAGGTTGTCCTTCGCCTAAAGGATTGAAATCATCGTCAATCAAACCTGCTACGTACGTTCCTTCATCATGCTCATCAACCATTGCATAAGCAACAGCATTTCGAGTGAAAGACAAAATTGCAAAGTACAACTCAAAATCTGCGGAGCGAACCGTAGCGATTTGCTCTGTTTGAACATCATCACTTGGACTGAAATACAATTCTACTCGTTTGCCATCAATCAAAAATTCATTTGGCGTATTGTGGCGTTTACTTTCACCAAAATTACCTGCCAACATTTCTTCAAACTCAATCTTGAAGGCTCTTGCCAAACTTTGGTCTTGGAAAATAATCACATTATTGGGATCTTCCAGCAACTGACCTGTGGTTAGGTTCGTACTTCCTGTCCAAAGTAAAGGTTCATTGGGGTCGGGAGAATCGGCATCAAAAATAACAAACTTGTTGTGTTGAATACCACTGATTTCGCCAGGAGCAGCATCAGGTCTTCTGATTTTTTGACCAGGAAAATTGTTAAACGCACCTTCTTGAGCATCTGCATCTGTCACCAATCGAACCGTTACACCACGATCATGTGCTGCTTGGATAGCTTCCATAATTCCGTTGGAGTTGTCTAAAGTATAACTCGTTACGTCTATCGTGTATTTCGCATTGTCGATATAATGAATCAAAGTATCTGGAATACCAAAAGGCAAAAATAAGGCATCTCTACCTCTCGAAACCGAAGTGTCGACGCTGCGATTGAAGAATACTTCAATGTGACCAGTCGAAAGAGAAACTGTTGCGAAAGCTTGAATTGAAGAAGTCGAAACATCTCCTTCTGCGCTTGTACTTGTTGCTTGTACATAGTAAATCTGACCTGGTTCTAAACCTTCCAAAGTAGCCGTATGGTCGGTTACAAAATCTCCATTAGAAACTTCGCCACCTTCCAATGCTTCAGTCAAACCGTACTTGATGACCGTTGTACCACCATTTTGGGTTGTAAAATTGACATCAAAAGAAGTCTGTGTCATATTGGTTTGTGACACATTTGTAGTGAAAATTGGAGGATTACCCACAAATTCAAAGTCTTGAAGGCTTCTTGGCAACAATTGGTAGTTGTCTCCAAATTGACCTATCAAACCTGTGATATTGATCAATCCTTGTGGAATTGGTGTTCCTGCAATGTCTGTACCTCCATTGATACGTACTTGATACAAGCCCAATCCGCTCACAATCTCATAGTTACCACTTCCTTCTGCAAAAGTTCCTGTACTGAAAAAGCTCACTTCATCAAAGCGAATCAACTGTGCTTCATAGTCTTCTTTGTAACCTTCTGGAGGTGACAAACCCGATACAGGTTCTGGAATCATATTGCCAGTACTGATAACTTCTACCGAAAAATCACCTCCTTCGTCTGTAACTTCCAACAAATTGTTGAATTCCGAAATCTGACCTGTCACCTTGATTTCATCACCAGGTTGGATGTTTGCCAACAAGTCGCCACCTGAATAAACAGGAATACCTGCTGTCGCATCTTGGAAATAACGAATAGGTCCAAATTCTGCGCCATTCGTCACAATTCCTTGAACCGTCACTGTTTCGCCAATCAATTGAGAGCGAGCTTCTGCAATCGTAAGCACACCGCCACCTGTATTGCCGCCCAAGCCCAAATCTTCACGACTACGAGGCAACAATTGATAGGTATCTTGGAACTGTCCCATAATTCCCACGGCTGCAATTGGAGCTTCGGGAATCATTGCGCCTCCAATGTCTGTACGGCCGTCGATACGCAAAGTGTAAGTTCCCATATTTCCACCAATTGTCACATCGTAGTTCGTGCTATTTGAAGGAAAAACACCAGCTTCTGGAAAACTCACGCCTTCAAAACGAACCAATTGCGATTCATAATCTTCTGAATAACCTGCATTTGCATCCAAGGTTTTAGGCTCTGGCAAATCATTGCCACTGCTCATAATCTGAAATTCAAAACCGTCTCCACTGATTTGAAGTAAGTTGTTAAATTCGGATAAAGGGCCTGTTATACGAACAATATCACCCACCTGAACGGCATCCGCTAAATCGGTATTAAACATGGCAATACCAGCCGTAGCATCCTGCATATAGCGAGAACCGCCAAACTCAGCACCTGTCGTAATGATTCCTTGAACTGTTACAACCGCACCTAATTCCATCGCACGAGCCGCTGCAATGGTAATGAAGTCGCCTCCACCTGTGTCACCGCCCAAATCTGCCACACTACGAGGCAATATTTGGTAAGTATCTTGAAATTGTCCCATAATTCCAGTTACTCCAATCGGTTCTTCGGGAATCATTGTCCCGCCAATATCCGTTCTGCCGTCCACACGCATAGTGTATGTCCCCATGTTTTCACCAATCGTTACACTATAATTCGTGCTATTGTCAGGAAAAACGCCTGTTTCGGGGAAGCTCACTGCTTCAAAACGAACCAATTGAGATTCATACGTTTCTGAATATCCATCATTTGCAGCTAATACTTTGGCGGCTGGCATTTCATTACCACTGCTCAATACTTCAAAAGTAACATTTGCACCTACTTGCAATAGATTGTTAAACTCGGTGATTCCGCCAGTAATTTCAACTTCGTCACCAGGGTTTGCAACTTCAGCTAAATCATTGCTGAATACTGCAATACCAGCCGTAGCATCCTGCATATAACGCACACCTCCAAACTCACCACCTGTTGTGATAATACCTTTGATAGTCACTACATCATCTATATTTTTGGTACGAGCTTCTGCAATTGTAATCGCATCGCCTCCGCCTGTATTTCCGCCTTCAAGACCTAAATCTGTGCGATTTCGGGGCAACAATTGGTAAGTGTCTTGAAATTGTCCCATGATTCCCATTGCAGCAATCGGCTCTTCAGGAATCGTTGCTCCTCCAATGTCCGTACGACCATCAACACGCATTGCATAAGTTCCCATATTCTCGCCAATCGTCAAATCGTAGTTCGTACTGTTGTCTGGAAAAAGTCCTGTTTCTGAAAACGAAACTCCTTCAAAACGTACCAATTGTGATTCATACGCTTCTGAATATCCTTCGTTTGCAGTTAGTGTTTTCGGTTCAGGTAAGTCATTGCCGCTGCTGATGATTTCAAAAGTAACGCCACTGCCAATCTGCAATAAATTGTTGAATTCGGTCACTCCACCAGTGATTTCTACTTCGTCACCTGATTTTACAGCAGCAGTCATATCATTGCTAAACACGGCAATACCAGCCGTTTCGTCTTGAACATAGGTAACACTGCCAAATTCGCCATCTGTTGTAACAATTGCTACAATACTGACAATTGCATCTATCCCCTTAGAACGAGCTTCGTCTATGCTGACGACATCGCTTACCACAGGTGCCAAGCCCAAATCATCCAAGTTTCGAGGCAATAACTGGTAAGTATCTTGGAACTGTCCGATGATTCCCACGGCTGCAATAGCTTCTGTGGGGATTTCTGCGCCACCAATATTGGTACGGCCATCGACACGCAAAGTATAAGTCCCCATGTTTTCGCCGATTGTCACATCGTAGTTGGTGCTATTTGAAGCAAAAGCACCTGCTTCTGGAAACATCACTCCTTCAAATCGAACCAATTGTGATTCATACGCTTCCGAAAAACCGTCATTTGCGGAAAGTATTTTGGGTTCAGGCATATCGTTGCCAGAACTAATAATTTGATAGGCAAAACTATCGCCAGTAACTTGTAATAAATTGTTGAACTCTGACAATGCACCTGTAATGAGAACTTCATCACCAGGTTTTACATTTTCTGAAAAACCAGTATTGAAAGTCGCAATACCTGCAGTAGCATCTTGTAAATAACGTGTGCCACCAAATTCGCTGTCGGTAGTCACAATCCCTCTAACGGTCACTTCTGCGTTCAATTCCAAGGCACGAGCATCTGCAATGCTGATTTCTTGCGCTTGCATTGAAGCAAAGGTTAGGAATAGGGTTAAGTAAAATAAAATTCGTTTCATTGTATTGATTTATTATGAAAAAAAATGTTTGCTATTTTAGTAGTTATTGGCGTTCACAGTCTTTTTCTGTTGAAACAAGATGTCGTTCCCCAAAGCAGTTTTGGCATGAGCAACGATATTGAATTCACGAGTAACTCCTGTATTTGGGGGTACTTTTATACGAAACGTCCCTACTCCCTTTTCGTTTTTGATTTTTACCAATTCCTCGTTCATATAACTGCCATCTGTCAAATCTCCATGATACCATTTCACTTTGGTATAACCTCTTGGCAATCTCAACTCCAAAATATATTCGCCCGTTTTCTTCAACTGGTTTTTTTCTTGAACCTCAATTTTTACGTTTTCGTGGTCTGTAATTGGATTGCCTTTTTTGCTAAATTCTTTTGTACCAATGCTCAACCCTCCATTTTTGTAAGGAATCTCAACCATCACCTTTCCATTGCGGTGATAGCGGGTTCTGAGTCCCTCTTTTTTACTATCCACAAAATTGGTTACTTGATACAACAACTCATCTTTGTCTTTGTAATACCATTTTGCTTCGCCTTGTTTCACTCCTTCTACATATTCTATCTCCGCACTGATATTGCCATTGGAGTAGTAAGTTTTAGCCACCCCGTGTTTTTTACCTTCTTTATAATTGATTTCTGTTACTGTTCCGTCTGAGTCGGTTTTCTTCACCAAACCTTCTTTTTTACTGGAAGAACTGCCCGATTCACAAGCAGTTAATAACATGAAAGCTAATAATAATAGTGAGCCTATTTTTTGTATCATAAGTTTCTGGTTTTAATCTTGCGAAATTACTATTATTCATTAAAATTGAAGGAGTGAGAGGGATAAAACATTGTTATTAAATGTAAAGATTCTGATAAAATCAACTTTATTTTTTTGAAACCCGAACCCATTGGAGAAGCTAATCCTTACTTGATTGGAGAAAAATCTTTTATGGGGCTGACATCAGGTAATTCTATTGCAGACCATAAGGATGTTTTAGAAAAAAGCGTTTTGAAAACAGGTGAAGGAGAGTTTGAAGTATTTAATATCAAAAATAAGTCGGGCGAAGTAGTGGGCAATATTTTACCTTCTACAAAAGATGCCTCCAAAATCGGAATCATTACCATCAATACTCCAAAAGCACAGACCAAGGAAGGAGCTAAAATCGGAATGACCTTCAAAGAATTAGAAGGTTTATTGGGAGATTTGCCTGT
>JBMYXW010000007.1:0-8864 GCA_049608825.1 Chitinophagales bacterium | reverse complement strand
ACTATATTAGGAGAATTACCAGTTCATGGTTCAGAAATCGAATCCAGAACTTCGGCGGCAGATGGGTACTTGAGATATGTTTTAGATGCTGCTTTTGGAACGTATGAAATCGACAAAAGTGAATTGAAGGAAGATACAAAAATCAGAGCCATTGAAATTTGGCCAAATGCTTACACCAAGCAATAAAAAGCTGTCTTGATTATCGCCAAACTGCTAAAGAAAAAACTAAACACATAACTCAATCCAAATTCGTATTCGTCCAAGTTCTTCCTATCACTTTGGAATGATAATAAACCGCCTCCACAACCAATGGAATTAAGGCCGCTATAAAAGCAGGTAAAAGTTTGTAGGCATAATCTTGTTTGTTTAGATTAAAAAATAGAAGGTGAATTTAGCAAAAAAATGTATTTTTACTCAATATTTTTAATATTAACTATTGTCATTGCAGTTTTTTAACACTTACATTCAATCCAAATCTTTAAAATATTGTTTCTATAAACCACCATTTTTGACGCAAAACTGCAATTCATTAAACCCAAAACTCAGCATTACTTATGGATAAAGCCACATTTAAATACGGCTATACAACCTTGAGCATCAGCAAAAGCAATCGTTTTATTGCAGTCAATAAAAGAGACAGTACTCCAATGACTGCCAATATGCCCGCCAATGCAAGGTCAGCCGCACCCGCCATTAAATCTACTTCTACACGACTCGGAAAATTTGAAATTTTAGAGGCTTCCTTTCCCAGTTTTGAATCCGTTGAAAACACCTTAAACAATGTTCGAGCAATGGATACAGTGAATGTAGGAACGCATGTTTTTCACACGACTACGGATGGCGATGTTCCCTATATTCCATCTGGCCAGGTCTATATAGAATTTACTGCTGCTACTCAAACGCCCATCATGTATGTCGTTTTCGAGCATTTGCATTTGGCAATCATCGAAAAACGAGGCTCACACACTTATGTTGTAAATGTCACCCCTCAGTCTCCCAACCCAATCAAGGTAGTCGTAGCATTGCAGGGCTTGGAAATGGTAAAAGTCGCAGAACCAGAATTACTTACCCCCGCAGGACTCAATTCACTTGCTTTGCCTTCTGATGATTTACTAAAAAACCAGTGGCATCTCGAAAACAAAGGCAATCACGGAAATTGGGGCTCCAATGCCTTCAAAGCAGGCTCAGATGCAAAAGTAGTAGAGGCTTGGAAATACATGAAAAGTTTGGGTTCTTCTCAAATCACCGTGGCAGTTATCGACAGTGGCTTTGACCTCAATCATCCCGACCTGCGAGGAAATGGCAACAAAATAACTGCTCCTTGGGACTTTGAAACCGACACGCCCGACCCGACTCCACACTTGGGAGATTGGCACGGAACCCCCGTTGCAGGTGTCGCAATTGGCGCAGCAAATGGTACAGGAATTGTAGGAGCTGCTCCCAATGCCAAATTTATTCCCATGCGTTTTTCGTGGATAAGTGACAGCCAAATCGAAAAATGGTTCACTTATGCGGCTCAAAATGGTGCGGATGTTATCAGCAATAGTTGGGGTTCACAAGATGCCAATTTTGTGATGAGCACCCGTATGGTACAAGCAATTCGCAAGTGTGCTATTGAAGGAAGAAATGGAAAGGGCTGTGTGATTGTTTTTGCCGCAGGAAATTCTGGAAGAAGCATCAATAAAGAAAATCAACCCGATGCGGTGACAGGCTTTGCTACGCATCCAAATATCATTGCCATTGCAGCTTCAAACAGCAAGGACGAACGTTCGAGCTATTCCAATTTCGGCAAACGAATTTCTGTTTGTGCGCCTTCCAATGGTTCGGGTGGTGCTGGTGTAACGACTGCGGATGTAGGTGGCACGATTGTTTTGCCGAGTGGAGGCACAGGGCACAAGGGCTACGATGCAGGTTATTTTACGCATGGTTTTGGAGGAACATCTAGTGCATGTCCTTTGGCAGCAGGAATTTGTGCTTTGATTTTGTCTGTCAAACCCAGTTTGAGAGCTACACAGGTCAAAGAAATCCTCGAAACAACTGCCGACAAAATTGGTGACCGCAATCTATACAATGCCAATGGTCATTCCAAGTATTTTGGTTACGGACGCATCAACACGCTAAACGCCATCAAAAAAGCATTGGGAGATACTATTCCCGATATACCTGTGGTAGATATTCCCGATAATGGTGGAAATACGGGTGGAGGTACAGGTACTGGCGGCAATACAGGTGGAGGAAATACTGGAGGTGGTACAGGTGGAAACACTGGTGGAGGAAACGACAAACCTCCTACTATAAATGAAATCCGTACTATTCCGATGAAAGGAGTGGTGACAAGTACATTGCGTCAAAGTAATGAACGCCATATCTACAAAATCAGCCTCAACCATCGCATGGTTATCAATATGACCTCTCCAAGCGGCACAGACCGAGATTTTGATTTGTATGTCCGAAAAGGAGGAGTTCCCGACCCCAAAAACCGCAAATACGACATCAGCAGTACTTCGGAAGGTTCTAATGAAAAAGTAGTTCTCAGCAATCCAAGTTCGGGCAGCTACTTTATTATGGCAAGAGCTTATCAAGGAAAAGGTAGCTTCAATTTGGAAGCGACCTTGGAGGTTTCGGCCGCAAGTAGTGGCATACAAGAACTTCCCCTGCAAGCATTGATTGGAGGTATTTTGAGAGACAGATTGGAGGAAAACACCATTAAGGTCAACTTGGGTGGTCGCCTCAAAATCCGCATGGAGGTGCCTGTGGGCAGTGCCAACAACGATTTTGACCTCTATATAAAACGCAATGGTATTCCCAACAAAAACGACTATGATGGTCGCAGCATTCAAGAAGGTTCGGTGGAAAGTATTTTACTGAACAATGTACAGTCTGGAGATTATTACATTGTCGTTCAGTCTTTTGAAGGAAGTGGTGGGTATAATTTGACGGTGAGTTTGGAGTAAGGTATGCTTCGAAAATATTAATTTTCAAGTAATAAGTAATCAGGCAAAAATAACTTGACATAATTATTTTGATGATTGACTGATTTTTAATTCATTCATCATTCAAAATTCATCATTCAAAATTGTCCGAGTACTTACTCCGTTAGGAGTAGAATATTTGTAGAAACGTTCCGAGAAAGTAATTGCCAACTCCCTTAGGAGTTGAACCATAATAGTATTTGCTGATTGAATTTGGGTTGAACTCCGATGGAGTTCTCTCAATATCCTTCCTTTTCTTTTCTACAAATATTCAAGTCCTAACGGACTTTATAAATTACCGTTTGTTCCCAAAGAACCCCCAAATTGTTCATTAGTGTTGGGTCGATAGACCCATCCTAATGAACAATTCACTTAAATTTCTCTTTCTTCAATTCCTCCAAAGCGAACATTTCATCCCGCAATCTTGCCGCTTCCATAAAGTCGTAATCCTTAGCCGCTTTTTGCATTTCCTTTTTCACCTTGTCAATCGCCTTTTGCAGTTGAGGTTGACTCATATATTGTACGATAGGGTCGGCAGCAATCGCCATAGTTGTATCAATCGGAGATTCGGCGTAGGTCTTGACTTTCTTTTGGTGGTCGAGAACCGAACTTTGTTGGAGTATTTGTTCTTTGGATTTGAAAACCGTTTGTGGAGTCATTCCATGTTCCTCATTGTAAGCGATTTGTTTGGTACGTTTTCGCTCCGTCTCGTCAATCGTTCGACGCATGGACTTGGTGATTTTGTCGGCATACATAATCACTAAGCCATTAGAATTACGAGCCGCACGACCAGCCGTTTGGGTCAAGGAGCGTTCATTTCGCAGAAAACCCTCCTTGTCCGCATCCAAAATCGCTACCAAAGACACCTCTGGTAAATCCAAACCTTCACGCAAGAGGTTCACCCCAATCAAGACATCAAACTCACCCAATCGCAAATCTCGAATAATCTCCACACGCTCCAAAGTATCAACTTCGGAATGAATGTATCGACAGCGAATATTGAGGCGGTCAAAATATTTTTGGAGTTCCTCTGCCATTCGTTTGGTCAAAGTCGTCACCAAAACACGTTCATTGATTTCGGCTCGGTCATTGATTTCTCCAATCAAATCGTCAATCTGATTCAGACTCGGACGCACCTCAATAGGTGGGTCGAGCAATCCCGTTGGGCGAACAATTTGTTCTACCACCACACCTTCCGATTGCTCCAATTCGTAATCCGCAGGCGTTGCACTTACATACACGACTTGATTCACCAAAGTATCAAATTCTCTAAAACTCTGTGGGCGATTGTCCAAAGCCGAAGGCAAGCGGAAACCATGCTCCACCAAATTCAACTTCCTTGCCCTGTCACCCCCATGCATTCCATGAACCTGTGGAATCGTCACGTGACTTTCGTCAATAAACATGATGTAATCATCTGGAAAATAATCCAATAAGCAGAACGGGCGGTTACCTTGTTTTCGGCGGTCAAAAAAGCGGGAATAGTTTTCTATGCCCGAACAGTAACCCAATTCTCGCATCATTTCGAGGTCAAAATTCACCCTTTCCTCCAATCGCTTCGCCTCCAAATATTTGCCAACTGAGCGAAAATATTTGACCTGCGCCATCATTTCGTCTTGGATTTCGTGGATGATTTTAATCATTTGGTCTTTGGGTGCAATGTAGAGATTCGCAGGATAAACCGCCATATCAGTTACGGTTTCGGTTCTCATTCCCGTTTCGGGATTCATTTTTTCGATTTCTTCAACATCATCTCCAAAGAAAGTAACTCGAAAAGCATAGTCGGCATAAGCGGGGTAAATATCCACCGTATCACCTCGCACTCGAAAAGTGCCTCGTTCAAAATCGGTTTCTGTTCGAGAATACAAAATATCCACCAAGCCATGCAGCAAGTGATTTCGAGCAATGCTATCTCCAACCGAAATGCGAATGATGCTGTCCTTGTACTCCGCAGGGTTTCCCATACCATAAATACACGAAACCGAAGCAACGACTACAATATCCCGCCTTCCCGACATCAAAGAGGTCGTCGTCCGAAGCCGCAACTTTTCGACTTCATCGTTGATAGACAAATCTTTTTCGATGTAGGTATTAGTGGAGGGAATGAATGCTTCGGGTTGGTAATAGTCGTAGTAAGACACAAAGTATTCGACTGCATTTTCGGGAAAAAACTGCTTGAATTCTCCATACAGTTGTGCCACTAAAGTCTTGTTGTGGCTCAAAATCAAGGTGGGTTTTTGGGTTTGTTGAATCACATTTGCCATCGTAAAGGTCTTACCCGAACCCGTGACTCCCAATAGTGTTTGTGCTTTTTCACCATTTTCTACTCCTTCTACCAGTTGTCGAATCGCTTCGGGTTGGTCGCCTGTCGGCACAAAATCAGATACCAAGTTGAACTGCATAAATTATCGGGTTGATGGTTAAGTATTGGAGGTGATACTTCCCTCCCTTCTATTGCTAAATATTATAGTAGAATAACTGCTGAAATATGAAAATTGTTCCAAATTTTGTCCAAAAACTAAAGCGGTATTTGTGTAGAAAATTCGCAAACTATTGAAGGAAATCAAAAGAGATAAAAGAATATCAAACACAAAAAAAGCCCCCACTTTCTCACTGAAAGTAGGGGCTTTAACATCAATTTATGTCCTAAAAAACATCTTTATTCTTATTGCTTCACGATACGTTGTGTATCAAAAGCATCAGAGCTTGTCAATCGCACCACATAGATACCTGCCGCAACATTCGCCAAGTCCAATCGAACTTGATTCATACCCGTTGTAGCATCCAAAGTTTGTGCAATTACCAATCGTCCAGCAGCATCGTATAGCTCAATCGTTACAGGTGATTCTTCATTCACTGAGAAAGAAACATTTGTGAAGTTTTGAGCAGGAATCGGAGCGATGTTTTCGATTTGAAGGTCGAAAGCAGCCGCTTTGCGTGTCAAGCTAATAACTCCCAAGTTCTCTCTTGTTCCATCAAAATCTGTTTGACTCAATTGGTAGTAAACGATTCCGTTTGGAGCGTTTTCATGCAAGAAGTCATAGCGATTAGCAGCAGAAGTTGTTCCTTGTCCATTTATGTATGTCAAGAACTTGAAGTTCTCACCATCCAAGCTGTATTCCAATGTAAAGAAGTCATTGTTGAGTTCCGAAGCAGTTGCCCAAGTCAAGTAGTTACCTTGCTCCTGTACTTCTCCATTGAAGTCTATCAACTCAACAGGAAGTGTCACACAGTTTTGACTTTCTACGCTCAATGTTTCACGACATCCGTTCACATCTTCCACTATTACTTCATAACCGTTGCCATTCGTGATTGCAGGAATCTCGAAAATACCGTTTGTCGTACCATTGTAAGAACCTGTTATTGTATAAGGTGCTTGTCCTCCTACAATACTGATAATAACATCGTAACTTGCATTAGAAGAGTTACAAATAACGTTTGCTTCTATCGAAATAGCACATTCATCAGGTGTGAAACCAAAACCAATACCAGGTTTTTCATTTTCACCTAAGTCTAATGTTGCGTCAATGCTTGTATTTGTCGTAGCATCTAAGTTCTCCAAATCATCGGGATTCACAACAATTGTGTAATCACCTGGAGGCAAGTTGTCAAAGATAAAGTCGCCATTCTCATCCGTAGTTGTGGTAGCAATCACATCTCCATCTTCATCCAACAATACAATCAGTACTCCTTCAATTCCTTCTTCACCTGCTTCTTGTATGCCGTTTCCGTTGTCGTCCATCCAAACAGTGCTTTCAATAGAAGCTGTTTCGTGTAGTTCAGGAACATTGAAGCCAAAGTCTGCATCTATGTATGCTTCACCAACACCCAATTCTACAAATGTTGAAGTATTGGTGGTAGGAGAAGAATCTTCTGGTGCTGTTGAAACTTCCACTTCTACACCATAGGTATTAGGAGGCAAGTTGTTGAAAGTGTATTCTCCATTGCTATCCGTTACTGTACTTGAGATAATGTTGCCATTTTCATCTGTCAAATGAACAGTTACACCTGGGATTCCTTCTTCACCTTCATCTTGTATTCCATTAGAATTTGCATCCATCCAAACGGTGTCACCGATAGAGGCTGTTGCAGGCACATAACCGAAATCCAATGTTGGGTCGTACTCGCCAGAAGACAAGCTCGTTGTTTGGTTGTTAGGTGTTGTCAAGATAGAGCCATCAGGTCCAAAGTTGGGAACAGATACGGTGTAAATGCCAGGCTCTAAATCTGTAAAGCTGTAATTTCCATTCTCATCTGTCACAGTTGTTGCAATCAAATTGCCATCTTCATCAAACAATTTCACAGGAATACCTGCAATTCCTTCTTCACCTTCGTCTTGTACACCGTTGCCATTTTCATCCAACCATACTGTGTCACCCAATCCTGCCAACTGATAGAAACCAGCATCTAATGTTGGGTCGTGTTCTCCTTCTACAAGATTGGTTGTGTGAGACTGACCTGTAATTGGGTCTGCATCACTGTCATTTGCATCGGTACTACCATCGTTTTGAGACGTTGCTTCAAAACCAGTTGGCGCAGTAAATACAACATAGTAATCACCAGGTTCGAGGTTGTCAAATAAGTAGTAACCATTCTCATCAGTTGTTGTAGTAGCCAATTCGTTGCCGTTTCCGTCAAACAAAGTCACCAATACACCTTCAATCCCTGATTCATTTGCATCTTGTTCGCCGTCTGCATCCAAGTCTTCCCAAACATAATCACCTAAGGAAGCGAGTCCTGTTAATTCATAACCGAAGTCAAGTGTTGGGTCGTGTTCGCCAGATTCAAGTGTAGTCGTCATGCTGATAGCAGTTGTTGGAGTAGAGCTGTTCGGTCCTGTTGTTGGAACGGTTACAGTGTAAGTACCAGGTACTAAGTTGGTGAACTCGTAGAAGCCATTTTCATCTGTGGTAGTTGTGGCAACTACATTTCCATCTTCATCATACAATGTCACCAAAACACCTTCAATTCCTTCTTCGTCCTCATCTTGAACACCATCACCATCTGTATCAAACCAAACTGTATCACCTAAGCTTGCAGGTAAGTAGAAACCAGCATCAATAGTTGGGTTGTGTTCTCCTGCTTCCAAGCTTACTGTCTGAGACTGTCCATTTGGTCCTGCATCACTGTCTGTACTGTCGTTACCTACATTTCGGTCGGTAGAATTATAACCTGCAGGCTTACCAAATACAACATAGTAGTCACCAGGAGGAAGGTTCTCAAAGATGTAATATCCATTTTCGTCAGTCATTGTCACTCCAATTTCATTTCCTTCTCCATCATACAGTATTACTTGTACTCCTTCAATACCAGGCTCACCAAATTCTTGCTGACCGTCTGCATCTACATCCAACCAAACGTAGTCACCTAAGCTTGCCAACTCGCTTTCTTCTGGATAAAAACCAGCATCCAATGTTGGGTCGTGTTCGCCAGGACTTAGGTTGGTAGTGTGAGATTGACCAGTTGTTGGGTTGGCATCAC
Organism: Chitinophagales bacterium; assembly: GCA_049608825.1. Taxonomy (GTDB): domain Bacteria; phylum Bacteroidota; class Bacteroidia; order Chitinophagales; family UBA2359; genus JAUHXA01. The sequence goes on along the minus strand of JBMYXW010000007.1, from coordinate 411 downwards.
TGTCGTTTGCATCGTTTCCGTTGTTGCCAGCATTTGCAGTAGTAGCTTCATATCCTTCTGGTGTTCCAAATACTACATAGTAGTCGCCAGGCTGTAATTCGGTAAATTCGTAGTAACCGTTTTCGTCAGTAGTCGTTGTTCCGATTTCGTTACCGTCACCATCATACAATGTTACAGTTACTCCTTCGATACCTTCTTCGTTGTCGTCTTGGATTCCGTCTTTGTCGCTGTCCAACCAAACGTAGTCACCCAAGCTTGCCAACGGAGATTCTTCTGGATAGAAACCAGCATCCAATGTTGGGTCATGCTCACCTGGTTCTAAGTTGGTCGTATGAGATTGACCAGTTGTTGGATTTGCATCACTGTCATTTGCATCGTTTCCGTTGTTTCCAGCATTTGCAGTAGTAGCTT
>JBMYXW010000006.1:265-16499 GCA_049608825.1 Chitinophagales bacterium | reverse complement strand
GTCATGATTACAACACAAATAATAATAATTTAATTCATGGTAAGTTTCATTTGACCTTTAAAAATTAAAAATAAACAGATGAAAATCATCTCCTACAATGTAAATGGTATTCGAGCTGCCATCAAAAAAGGCTTAGTAGAATGGCTGGCTACCAATGACTATGATGTAGTCTGCATCCAAGAAACCAAGGCGCAACCCGAACAAATTAAGAATGAACTTTTTGAAGATTTGGGTTATCACTGCTATTGGCACAGTGCCGAAAAGAAAGGCTATAGTGGCGTTGGTATCTTGTCCAAAACGAAACCCAATCACATTGAAGTGGGTTCTGGTATGACCGACTACGACAAAGAGGGGCGAATTTTGAGAGCTGATTTTGATGATTTTTCGGTGATGAGTGTTTACATTCCTTCGGGTAGTTCGGGTGATATTCGTCAAGACATCAAAATGCAATTTTTGGGTAATTTCCTTCCTTATATCACAAAGTTACGAGAACAATGCCCCAACCTTATTGTATCGGGTGACTACAATATTTGTCACCAAGCGATTGACATTCACAATCCCAAAACCAACAAAAAAAGTTCTGGTTTTTTGCCCGAAGAAAGAGCTTGGATGGATGATTGGTTTGAAGCGGGAATGACTGACAGTTTTCGCCACTTCAATCCCAACCCACATCACTATTCATGGTGGAGCTATCGAGCCAATGCCCGTAACAACAACAAAGGTTGGCGAATTGACTATCATTCGGTCACAGAGCCATTGAAGGAGCGATTGGTTGGAGCAAGTATTTTGCCAGATGTAAAACATTCGGATCATTGTCCGATTTTGGTGGAATTGAAATTCGCTTTATAGTAATTTCCTTCGTTACCAAAATCTTTCCAAACGTCTATACAAAAAAGATTTTCTAAACAAAGTCAATCATCAACAGAACACAAGTCAATTCAACACTGTTATGCAAGAAGAAATCAACAATCTCACCGACCTTTTCATGTCCTCCCTCCAAACTTTTACACAGGTTTTTATGAGCGCACTGCCCAAAGTCGTAGGTGCCATATTTTTGTTGTTATTTGGGTGGATGTTCGCCAAACTCATTTCATTTACTGTCAGCAAATTATTGAAAATCATCAAATTCAATGACCTTTCTCAAAAGGTGAATACACAGGCGATGCTCCAAAAAGCCAATATTCAGTCCACCCCTTCCGACTTGGTGAGCAAATTTATTTATTGGATCATCATGTTGTTGGTCTTGGTTATGGCTACCGATACTTTGGGATTGCAGATTGTATCACAAGAAATCAGCAAACTCATCAGCCTATTACCAACCTTATTGAGTGCCATTATTTTGTTTATTGTGGGTATTTATATTGCCACTTTTATCCGAGATGTGACAAGAGCTGCTACTTCTACCCTTTCTATTGGTGCAGGAAAAGTCATTAGCAATGTAGTTTTTTACTTTTTAGCCATCATCGTTACCTTGACCGCTTTGAAGCAAGCAGGGATAGACACAAGCATTATTACCTCCAATGTCACCTTGATTTTGGGCGCATTTTTGGCAGGAGCAGCATTGGCTTATGGTTTGGCAGCCCGCAATGTATTGACCAATATGTTGGGTTCGTTTTTCAATCGTCAAAAATTTGTCAAAGGTCAGCTTATTGAAGTAGCAGGGGTATCGGGTAGAGTGGTGGATATGGACAATATTTCTATTACGATTGCTACAGAAAATGAAGATTTAGTAGTTTTACCTGCCAAAATTTTGTTGGATGAACAGGTGCGGATTAAGAAGGTGGGATAAATCTTTTAGAAGGCATTTGAAACAGGGTATTGAAGACTTCAATAAAAAATAGGTGTTAGATTTTGGAAATCTAACATCTATTTTTGTTTTTCACCTATTGCGAGTCACTAATCAACCAATCACTAGTGAACTAATAATCAATCTACTGCCCCAAAATTAAGGGCAATCCACTATCCGCCGAACCAATCACAACGACTTTAGAATTTGGAGAATTAGCAAGTTGTAAAGTTGCTTCAACCCCTTTTTCACGAAGGATTTTGTCGGTCAGACTTTCGCTGATAATGCGGTTGGCTTCGGCTTTACCCGTAGCTTCAATCTTGCGACGTTCTGCTTCTTTGGTCTCTTTCTCCAGTCTAAATTGGTACTGTTCTTTCTCCTGTTCCTGTACCAATTTGGTCTGAATCGCATCCTCAATCGTCTTCGGAAGCTTGATAGAACGAATATTGACTGCTTGCAGTTTGAGGTATTTCTTTTCAAGTTGAGTACGCACGATTTGCTCAATTTCCTCTCTTACAGCATCCCTTTTGTCTGCATACAATTCTTCAGGAGTGTATTTACCCATGACTTCTCTTGCAGCAGAACGCACCACATCTTTCAATACGATATCTTCATACTCCTTACCAATTTCATTGTGGAGATAACCGATTTTGTTTCCAACAGGGTGGTAACGAGCCGATACATCCACTTCAATCGGCAAACCGTCGCTCGAAAGCACATCCATTTTCTCTTCCTTGATTTGCTCACGTACATCATACACAATCATATCATTCCAGGGAGCAACAATGTGAAAACCTTGTCCATAGACTTCGTCTTTCGTATTGTCCAAACCTCCACTGAACTTCTTGAAGAGAATACCTTTTTCTCCCGCTTGAATCGTAATAAAAGTACTATTCGTAAACAAGAGTAGAAAAATGAAAATAATCGTACCTATTACAGCGTATTTTGCAAACTGTTTTTGAGGGTCCATAGTGTTGTTATTTTAGAGTTTAAGTAGTAAGCCAAAAATAACCTAACATTGAGAATTAAGGAATATTAAGCTATTTTTAGTGTATTCAAAATTCACCATTCAAAACTGTTCAGGTACTTAATGTGCCATTTTAGCCATAAACTGTATGTACATCAAACGAATATCTTCTTCAGTGTATTCATCATCGTCCAATTCAGTCATTGCATCCTTTATAGTAGGGTTCTCCGTTTCCATAAAGTATTCAAACAATTCTTCTTGTTGATATTCGTCCAGTACATTGTTGATGTGATAAGTCAAATCCAGCTTTGTACCCGCATCTACAATTCTTTCAACTTCGATAATCAAAGATTCCATATCTAAATTGAGATGCTTTCCGATAGCATCCAAAGGAATTCGTTTATCGATGTTTTGAATGATGTAAATCTTATCTTTGGACTTACTACCTGTAGTTTTCACCACCAAATCATAGGCACGTTCGATGTCGTTGTCTTCAACATACTTGCCAATCAATTTCAAAAACTCACGCCCATATTTTGCAGCTTTGCCTCGACTTACACCTGTGATGTTCTCCAGTTCCTTCTTGGTAATGGGGTAATAAGTTGCCATTTCCTCCAACGAGCGGTCTTGAAAAATCACATACGTAGGAATGCTTTTTTGTTTAGCGACTTTCCTTCTGAGGTCTTTCAGCATTTTGATAAGAACAGAATCAAGCGCAGTTGCTCTTTGAGGCTCGTTTTCTGCCATCATCGCATTCACATCATCGTAGTTGTGATTGACTGCAATTTGGATAGAATAAGGCTCTTTTACAAAGTTGTGTCCTTTTTCTGTGATTTTCAACAAGCCATAGTTCTCAATGTCTTTCTTGATTAGATTGTTGAGCAATGCTTGGGTGATAACCGAATTCCAAAAAGTAGTATCGTGTTCTTTGCCCTTGTTGTAACTCGGCAATTTATTGTGTTTAAAATCACTGATTTCCTGCGCCTTGCTGCCCATCAAAAAGTCTATGATGTACTTACTCGGATAATTTTCTTGAAGTTCTGAAGTTGCCATCAACATTCGTTGGGTCAAGTCTTTTACTTCGTGTTTTTCTCTTGGATTTCGGCAATTGTCACAATGCCCCTTACATTTTCCAACATCGTAGTCTTCGCCAAAATAGTGCAACAGATATTGTCGCCGACAACCCGCAGACTCGGCATAACCAATCACTTCTGCCAAGTGTTGTCCTCCAATCTCACGTTCTGCAACGGGCTTGTCCCGCATGAATTTTTCCAACTTGGTCATATCCTGATAGTTGAAAAATCCAATACAATTTCCTTCCATGCCATCTCTACCAGCTCGCCCCGTTTCTTGATAATAGTTTTCGAGGCTTTTGGGCATATTGAAGTGAATCACAAAACGCACATCGGGCTTGTCAATCCCCATTCCAAAAGCAATCGTAGCAACGATTACATTGATATCTTCTTGCAAAAATTGATCCTGCCGATTAGAACGGGTATTTGAATCCAAACCTGCGTGATACGCTGCTGCTTTGATGCCGTTTGCTCTTAGGCTTTCTGCAATCTGTTCGGTTGTTTTTCTATTCAAACAATAAATAATGCCTGATTTGGGGTCATCACCCTTAATGAATTGAATGATTTGACTCAGTACCTGCTCCTTTTTTCCTTTTGGGCGCACTTCATAATATAGGTTGTCCCGATTAAAAGAAGCGATATAAGTATAGGGATTCTTCAATCGAAGATTTTTCATGATGTCAGTCCTTACCTTAGGCGTAGCCGTTGCGGTAAGTGCTACAATCGGCACAGTCTCGTCAATAGCATCTACCATCTCACGTATTCGACGGTATTCTGGTCTAAAGTCATGTCCCCATTCCGAAATACAATGCGCTTCATCTACCGCCACAAAAGAGATTTTGATTTGCTTGAAGAATTCAATGGTATCTGGTTTGGTCAGTGTTTCGGGAGCGACATAGAGCATTTTGGTAGCTCCACTCAACAAGTCTTCTTTCACCTTTTTGAGTTGACTTCGACTCAGTGAAGAGTTCATAAAGTGGGCAATGCTGTCAATACTACTGTATCCCCGCATCATGTCGACTTGGTTTTTCATCAATGCAATCAAGGGAGAAATGATAAGAGCTGTTCCTTCATTCATAATAGCTGGCAACTGATAACACAGTGACTTCCCACCACCTGTTGGCATAATAACCATTGTGTCTCTACCTTCTAATATTTTCTCTATAATGTATTTCTGATTATCTTTAAAGGAGTTGAATCCAAAATACTCTGATAACGCCTGCTGCAATCTATCTGTTGCTACTACTGCTTCCATAGTTGGGCAATTGAATAAGTTAATTCTTTAATTAATGTGTTTTTTACTCAAAACAAAAAGTGAAATTACTGCAAAAACTATAAGCTTCCAAAGAACTTTTAAAATCATTTGGAGGGCTGCTACGCCAACAATTGGACTTGGGCTTTTTATTATTTGGCAAATTTTGCAGGCTTATATGGCTTTTTAGGTTTAAAAAATAGTTGATGTTTAGAGTTTTCTTAAATTTACGAACATTTTACTGTAAAACAAAAAATCACCTCATTGAATAGCTTACTAAACGAAAAAATAACCAAAAGTGCGACTCGCACCCTTCAAATTGAAGCAGAATCCATCCAAAGATTGAAGGACTTCATTGACGAATCCTTTCAAAAGAGTGTACAACTCATATTAACAACAAAAGGAAGGATTGTTTTAACGGGAGTCGGAAAAAGTGCGATTGTAGCAAAAAAAATTGTGGCGACCTTCAATTCTACGGGTACACCTGCTTTGTTTATGCACGCTGCAGATGCGATTCACGGCGACTTGGGAATGATTCAAAAAGAAGATGTTGTTATTTGTCTTTCCAAAAGTGGAGAAACTGCCGAAATCAAAGTATTGATTCCTTTATTGAAGAACATTGGAAGCACTTTGATTGCTTTGGTAGGCAATATGCACTCCTATCTTGCCCAGCAAGCCGACTTCCCCATCAATACCACCGTTATACAAGAAGCCTGTCCACACAACCTTGCTCCAACTGCAAGCACTACCGCACAAATGGCTATGGGAGATGCTTTGGCAGTTTGCGTATTGGAGTTGAGAGGATTCACGACCAAAGATTTTGCTCGATTCCATCCAGGTGGTTCACTCGGCAAACAGCTTTATTTGCGAGTTTCGGATTTATACGCTCAAAATGCTTCGCCCAAAGTCTTGGATTCTGCAGGTATTCGCACCATCATCATCGAAATAAGCTCCAAAATGTTGGGTGCAACTGCCGTAGTCAATGAACAAGATGGTTTGATTGGGGTAATTACAGATGGAGATTTGAGACGAACACTTCAAAAATATACCGATGTTGGTCACCTTGCAGCAAAAGACATTATGACTCAACATCCCAAAACCATTGAACAAGGTACAATGGCAATTGAAGCAATGGAGCAAATGAAAAAACATAAAATCACTCAATTAATAGTTGTTGAAGAAGGCAAATATATGGGAATTGTTCACATCCACGATTTAATAAGAGAAGGCTTGGTATAGATTTTGGACGAGAGAAGGCAGATGTGAACAATCAAATTTTGTCTCATCTCTCTAGCCTTGATTCTCATGTCTCAAATTCAAATTTCACAACGGTATCATATTTGTGTCATGTTTAAACAAATCTGACTGGGTTTGAGTTGAACCTATTAGATGTGTATTTTTTCACATACTATTTAGTCCGCATCTCTTTTTTATTCTAAAACAAACAACATCAATGGATAATAGCAATTTTTATGTAGCAATAATGGCAGGAGGTATCGGCAGTCGCTTTTGGCCTCAAAGTAGAATCAGTCGCCCCAAACAATTTTTGGATGTGTTGGGAACTGGAAAAACCTTGATTCAAACAACTTATGAACGATTTGCCAAAATTGTTCCCGAAGACCATATTTACATCGTCACAGGAGAAATCTATGCCGAGGAAATGAAAAGACAATTACCCACGCTTCAAGATTTTCAGATAGTCGCAGAACCTGCTCGAAGAAATACGGGCCCTTGTGTAGCCTACATCGCCTACAAATTAGCAGCTATCAATCCAGATGCAACTTTTATTGTAGCTCCTTCTGACCACCTCATCCTCGAACCAGATGTCTTTACAGAACAGATTCACAAAGCATTGGATTTTGCAGCTAATCAAGATGCACTGGTGACTTTGGGAATCAAGCCACATCGCCCCGATACAGGCTATGGCTACATCCAATACGATGAAGACAAACCTTCTGGCGAACTTTACAAAGTGAAAACTTTTACCGAAAAACCCAATTTGGAATTGGCAAAGGTATTCATGGAAAGTGGTGATTTTTTGTGGAATTCAGGTATTTTTATCTGGCATGTTCAGCGTATTATCAACGCATTTCGGACTCATTCAACAGAAATAAGTGAGCTGTTTGAAGGAGGTGAAGAAATCTTCAATACCGATGGAGAGGAAGCTTTTGTGGAAAAAGCTTATTCGCTTTGCCGCAATATTTCGATTGACTATGCCATTATGGAACATGCCGAGAATGTCTATGTTTTGCCTTCAAGTTTTGGCTGGAACGACTTGGGTACATGGACTTCGCTATGGGAAAATCACAGCAAGGATTTTTTCAAAAATGCAGTGGAAGGAGAAAATGTGATGCTTTATGATACTAAAAAATCTGTGGTGATTGCGCCTAAAGACAAAATGGTGATTGTACAAGGATTGGAGGGTTATTGTGTAGTTGATACAGAAGATGTCTTGATGATTTGTCGTTTGGAGGATGAACAGAAGGTCAAACAAATTAATGTGGATGTGAAGAAGGCGAAAGGAATGAAGTTTATGTAGCATTGTAAACGGCAGACGGACGCTTTGCTTGACGGTTAACGATGGACGGAAAACAATGGAAGATAATGCTTTCAATGTTCCCTGAATAATTCACCATTCAAAATTCATTCATTCAAAATTCAAAATTATCTCCTGTGAAAAGTATATGTGTTTTTTGTGGTTCCAATGCAGGAACAAATCCCGAATATGCCGAAGCTGCAAAGCAATTGGGTTATTTGTTGGTTGAAAACGACATCCGCCTCATTTTTGGGGGCGGTAATGTGGGTTTGATGGGCATCATTGCAGATGCGGTGCTGGAAAAAGGTGGCGAAGTGATTGGAGTAATTCCTCATTTTTTGATGGACAAAGAGGTTGGTCATACGGGTTTGACCGAAATGAAACTAGTTAACACCATGCACCAACGAAAGGAATTGATGGCAGAACTATCAGATGCGTTTATTACCATGCCTGGTGGAATCGGTACGATGGAAGAGTTTTTCGAAATTTTCACCTGGGGACAATTGGGCTTGCATCCCAAACCTTTTGGTATCTTGAATGTGGATGGATATTACGACCATTTACTCGCCTTTTTCGAGACCATGGTTAGTCAGCGTTTTTTGAGTCAAAAAAATTATGAAATGCTCTACGCTTCAAAAATACCTGCCGATTTACTTCAATTATTGAAGGATTATAAACCAAATGTGGAACATCAAGAAAAATGGCTGGATAGGACGAGGACATAATTGAAAACTCAAATTCAAAGTACAGCTTCAAATTCAAGCGATGTTTTGTAAGCAAATAGGTTATTTTTCCATAATAATGGTGATACATAAAAATTAGTGTGTATATTATCAAATTAATTCGATTTTGAATCCTTCAATGAGCAACGAAACCTTTATTTATTTTCACACCGAAGCTCCTCTTACTTTTGAGTTGAGAGAGGCAAAAGAAAACCTGTATTGTCAATGGCTTGCCCAAGTTATTCAGAGTGAAGACTACAAGCTCACCGAACTCAATTATGTTTTTTGCAGCGATGAACATCTTCATGAGATGAATGTGCAATATCTTCAACACGATACCTTGACGGATGTAATCACCTTCGATAATTCAGATAATGAATCTCATATTGAAGGAGATATTTTTATCAGTGTACCACGCATCGAAGAAAATGCCGAAAAGTTTGGCGTTCTTTTTTTAGAGGAATTGAAGCGAGTGATGGTGCATGGTTTGCTTCATTTGTTGGGATATGGGGATAAGACAGAGGAGGAAAAATTGGTGATGAGGGAAAAGGAGGATTTTTATTTGAAGGAAGGAGAGAAGTATTGAAACTTTACAAAAACTTTACCTGTTCTACCTATGTAAAAATAAACAATCACAAAGATGGAAGAATATAATAAATCATTCAAATATTGGAAAACCCAAGAGGTAGAAGAAGTTTTTGGAATTCAGCTTACAAAGAATAATCATCGCTTAGAAGATTGGTTAAAAGCAACTTGCCCTATTTCAGATGATGAGAAAAAACAATTGGAAATTTTACAAAAACGCTTACTTTCTAGAGTGAGTTATTGGAATGAGGCAGCCATTCAGTTCTATTTTATTGGACCCTTGATTGGTATGGTAAATTATGATACAGATCAATATAACTCCTTTCTAGAACAAAAAGTGTTATTAAAAATTAATGAAAGTCTTACTATTACAGGAAACGTAGACTTTTTGGTGGCTACAGGTAAGCAAATTCCTAGACTCCCCTTCTTCACGCTTCACGAATACAAGCCTGAACCCAATGTTAGTGCTGACCCACGAGGACAATTGCTTATTAGCATGGTCGCTGCCCAAAAACAAAATCAAGCCAAAGAGATTGATGAACCTTTATATGGTGTTTATACCATTGGGCGGTTGTGGTTTTTTATTCTATTAGAGGGAAAAACTTACAGTGAAAGTTTGGCTTATGATGCGACCCAAGAAGACTTGTTAGAGATTTATTGTATTTTGAAAAAAGTAAAGGAATACATTGAAATACAGATAAGTAAATAATTTCAGAAGGCAGAAAAGAGAAGCGGGAAGTGAGGTTTATTAAGCCTTACTTCCCGCTTTTTTCATGTTGATTTAGACTTTTGTAGTTTTACTCTAAAAAAACAATCCAACTTTTTTGCTTTTTAGTACAGTTCGTCTAAGGGTAGAGCTTAGTAGAATCGGTCTTCTCGCCTCTCTACTCTACCTTCACCTGTATATTTCCTTCCAAATAAGTAACTGCTTTTCCACTTATGGCAACTCGGTCGTTCTCCAATACTTCACACCACAGCTCTCCACCACGTTCTGAAACTTGCAAGGCATGAAGCGATTTTTTGCTCAATCGTTCGCTCCAAAAAGGGGTCAAAATTGTATGTGCAGACCCTGTTACAGGGTCTTCATTGATACCTTTGTCAGGCGCAAAAAAGCGAGACACAAAATCGGCTTTTGTGCTTGGAGCAGTCACAATAATAGAGTCCATATTCGCCAATTTTGCAAAATTAGGTTGTAACTGAAAAATGTCTTCCTCTGATTCAAATACTGCCATTTGGTATATAGAATCATACACTTCAAGCGGTTTTTTGCCGAGTGCTTCAATAAGTTCAGTGGATATCGCAATAGGTTTGGGAGAATTTGCAGGGAAGTTGAGGGTCAACATATCGTCTGTTTTGCTGACCATTAGTAAACCGCTATTGGAATGGAAGGAAATAACCGATTCGGAGTAATTCAAGTGATTGAAAATAACATGAGCGGAAGCCAAGGTAGCATGACCACACAAATCCACCTCCGTTGTAGGAGTGAACCACTTCAAGTCAAAACCATTGCCATAGGGAATAAAAAAAGCCGTTTCAGATAGGTTGTTTTCGGCTGCAATTGCTTGCATAGTAGCTTTGTCAAGCCAATGCTCTAAAGGGCAAACGGCAGCAGGATTGCCTCCAAATAATTGAGCGGTAAAGGCATCTACTTGATACATTTGGATTTTCATAGAAATTCATTTTACCTTGTAGTCCCGATAGGTGAGGGTAACTCATCATCAAGGCACAAGGCTGATTAAATAATAGTTTTTTTCTTCCCGCTTTTTTTTCTGGATTGCTAATGTTTAGTACACCAAGAACATACGTTTGGTTCAGACTTACTCTAAAAAATTCTGAGCTGCAATTAAAACAAGTCTTCTTCAAAAATCTAGTAAGCAACAACAAAATAGGTTGTTTATTCTTTCACTCATTGAAATACAATTATCAACCAAAACATACAAACACTCTCCCCTACTTATTTGTGTAGTAGCTAACCGAGTGAGTAGGGTGTATCTTTGTCAAATCATATTTTTTGAAGTAGTATGGTTAAAAAATCTTAATTTTTTGAACCCATGCAACGAATATTTAATTCTATTCATCTGTGAAGTGTGATTGGTATTTTTTAAACAAATTTTAAAACAATCATTTTTTTTTCTTTTTCCTTCATTGGTTGACATCCATTGTTATTGATTATTTCTCATAGGCTTTCCATAGCCTAAATTTTATCAACAAATTAAATGCTAAAGTATTAAATAGTCAAAATAGACTATAAGGGATAAGTGTGTCTTACTCAAAACAAGATTTACTTCTCAATGGGTAATTAATAAAAAAAACATTATAATGATTAAATATTTTAATTTAATCATTGTTTATTTTTCATAAAAATACAATTCGAATTGGCAAATTCGTAAGCATAAATGAATATTGATGGAACGTTTATATTGATGGTATAAACACTGGGAGGCAGTCGTGAGATAGCCTCCTTTTTTTGTATTTGCGTACCTTTGAAACAAGGATTCCTAGGTGGAAAGGAACTATATTCACTTTAGTCCCATGATGAGTATATTGGAGCTTAAGCTCTCAATTATTCTTTTCTGTATTTAACTCTCGTTTAATGCCATCTGTAATTCTCAAAATTTCACGTCAATACTATGAAACTTCACTGTTTACTCTTTTGTTTGTTCGCCCTCTTTTCTTCCTGTAATACTCCTTTTCCAAAAACCAACTCCGACAAAATTCAAAACACTTCAAATCTAAATACTATGCCATTCACCATTCCAGTGACTCCTTCAATCCCTTACCTTGCAAGTATTGGGAATCGCCCAAGATGCGGGTTATCCACAAGCTGCTTGTCAAAAAAACTGCTGCAAAAGAGCTGTCGAGCAGCCCGAAAACAAACGTTTGGTGTCTTGTTTGGCATTGATTGACCCAATCAGTCAACAAAGATGGTTGTTCGATGCGACTCCCGATTTTCGAGAACAATTGCAGCGATTAAAGGTTACGCCTTACCTCGTTCCCCACCGAGATGAGTTTTCCGAAACGGTAGGTTTTAAGATTGAAGGGGCTTCAAAATCCGCTTTGTTTATTCCAGATATTGACAAATGGCATTTGTGGGATAGGGATATTTTGAAGGAAATTGAAGGGGTGGATTATGCTTTTTTGGATGCGACTTTTTATGCAAATGGAGAGATTGCAGGGCGAGACATGAGCCAGATTCCACATCCTTTTATGGAAGAAAGCCTCCGTTTGTTTGCCGATTTACCTACAAAGGAAAAAGTGCATTTTATTCACTTCAATCACACCAATCCTGTATTGGATAAAAGTAGTGATGCACATCAGAATATATTGAAGCAAGGGTTTCGAGTGGCGAAAGAAATGAGTATTTGGGGCTTGTAAAAAATGGTGTAAGATTTCTCAAGAAACCCAACACCATTTTTATATATCAGAATCCCAATACCTCTATCCCTCTTTTTTATCAGGCATCAAGTCAATCAAGTTTTCAATAAAAGGCTGCTGTTTGATAATTTCTGCCAAATCCATCGCAGGGCGAATCGCATTAGGGCTTTGAGATTCCATTGCAGGTTTAGAAGGAGCTACTGCCACTCCAATTCTTAGAATCGTAAATCGAAAGACATCACCTGAAAAGAATTGCCACCCTTCAATTCACATTGTTGAACTGCTTGGGTATTCATCCAAGTGCCATTTGTACTGCTATCCTTCAAAAATGGTTTGTCTGCTTCTAAAACAATACTGGCATGTTCACGAGAAACACCTCGGTCATTCAATACAATATCGTTGTGTGGGCTACGTCCGATACGGATAGGTTTCTCTAAATCAAAAGTTTTTGTGTGGGCTTCTTCTTTGTGGAGTTCCCTCCAAGTTAATGTTATTCGCATGACTTTGGCTTGAACTTTTGCAACAAGAAAGCTGTCAATTGGAATTGATTATCTCTGGTTTTGCAATTTTTTTAGTGGGAAGTCTTTATGAATCCTTAAATACTTGGGGGATTGAAATCTCGGCATTAACAACAGGTGATTCGGCTATCGGATTTATAATGATTCCTTTCATGTTTATTTATGGAGCGTGGTTTTTTTTGTTAATCAATTTAATATTTCATGTTGTTTTTAGAGGACTTTGGATCAGCACGATTGGTCTTCGTTATGTTTCAAAAGATATTGACTGGGAGTCGATGCGATTGCATCCCAAGTTTGAGGAATATCTTCAGCGCAAAGTTGGAAGATATGATGATTATATTGAAAGGTTGGAAAAATTTTGTAGTATTATCTTTGCCTTTACATTCTTGATTATCTTCGTTTTTATTTCCTTCTGTTTGTATTTTATTGCACTTATCTCCATAGCTTTCTTCTTTTCTGCTGATTTTTTAGCGATTTTACCTGGTACAATTAAGTCAATAGTTATAATTTGTTTCTTAGTAGGCGGACTTTTCTATTTTTTCGATTTCCTGACTTTAGGTTGGTTGAAAAGAAAAAAATGGATGGCAATTTTGTATTTTCCAATTTATCGTTTTTTCAGTTTGATTACTTTTTCGTGGCTTTACCGACCTATTTATTACAACATGATTGACAATCGGTTTGGGCGAAATTTTGCTAAATTGTTGATTCCTTACATTGTTATTGGAGTTTTTTTAAGCTCTATAGGTTACGGAACTCACCCTTATTTCCCAAAAAACTTCCTTAAAAAAGACTTAAATATTTTGAATGATAGGAACTATGATAATCTGCGTGACTCCCAAAATTATATCGAATATGCCAGCCTTTCTACAAAGTTTGTGTCCAATGGTTTTTTAGAACTTTTTATCTTGTATAAAAATAAAGAGCTGGAAGAAACATTGCTAAAAGTCTGTTAAGGTTTACAACCACTTTCTGAAAAAGGATGGTTCAGCAACCTATTTACAGATTTTTCAGCTGGGTTTGAAGCAGGAAAAAAAGACAAAAATGATGACCGAGATATTCAAAAAGATTCTTTGTTTTGGGAAAATATGATTACCATTCATTCTTTCTAAGAATAAATTTTCAGTGAATTTAACCTGCAATGTATTTAGGAGAATAAGGCTTCCATAGTCAAATCATTCTGCACCAAATTCACTGCATAACTGTTTCGCTTCAATCCATAGGTAGTGACCATTGTGAGGTAAATTGCTTTTTTCGTTTCGGTTTCTGCTCTAAAAGTGCTGATTTTTTGCTGCAATTGGTTGGCATAGGCTTTGGTAATGACAAAGGGGGAAATCGAGAATTTCATTTCACACAAATTGATTACTTGGTCACGCCTATCAATCACCAAGTCAATTTGCGCCCCTTTTTGAGACGTTTTGCTTCGCCAAGCAGAAGAATGACTAATGACTCCTCCAATACTCAACGCTTCTTTTATTTGCTGCAAATGATACAAACAAATTTCCTCAAAAGCATAGCCACTCCAAGCTCGATAAGAAGGACTATCAATCGCATTTATCCAGTTGTTTTGGTCATAAGGATTGGAGTTTTTGATGAATCCAATTGCTGAAACGCTTCAAACCAAGTGCTAGGAAAATCGTTCTTCCCCAAACCTTTTCTGTGGGTTTCTAAAGCAGTGTAAAAATTGAGTAGTTGGAGTTTGGTGGGTACATTGGCGGTAGCGGTTGCTTGAAAGGTGAAGGTATTTTGGAATGCTTCTCGAATCAGAACGGTCTTCCCAACCCTTCTCCTTCCATAAACGGCTACAAACTCTGAACGAGAACTGTTTTTCAGTACTTCCAATTTTTTCCATTCTTTTTCTCGACCGATAAAATTTGTAATCATAGCATATTTGGCGTTATCTATGTTTGAAATGATACTTATCGCCAAATATACGTTTATTTTTGGCGATAAGTGGGTTAAAAAGGATAGATAACGCCAAAGATGGAGAAAATTAAAAACTACTCAAATCCAATTCGAAATTAGGTAGCACTTCCCCACCAGAAAGTTGTTCGTCAAAAATGTAGGTTGTTTCCTTAGCAGTAGTGACTTCTGTTTCCCCTTCCTCCAAATCGGGTTCATACACATGAACCTTCCTATTTTTCATATCCAATAGCCAAGCCAAACGAGTTCCATTCAAGATGTACTCCTTCATTTTTGTCTTCAAGGTTTTGAGTACATCGGTTTTGGAGCGAATTTCGATGACAAAATCGGGGCAAATTGGTGCGAATACTTTGCGGTCAGCTTTTGGAATCGCTTCCCATTTTTCTTTTGTTATCCAAGAAACATCAGGCGAGCGAACAGCATTATTGGGGAGGGTGAAACCTGTAGAAGAATCGAAAGTATAACCAAGTTTGTGTTTGCGATTCCAAATCCCTAAATCTATAGTAATCTCGCTATTATAGTGTCCTGTTTCTGAACCTGTTGGTGCCATAATAATAATTTCTTTGTTGGGATTGCGTTCAATTCTCAAATCACGGTGTTGTACACAAAACTGGAAAAACAAATCATCTCCCAATCTCTCATCCAACATATCTGTTTTTAGCGTTAAAGTATGCATAGAATACAATTTTTTGTTACTCATGTAACACTCAAATGAGTGCTTGGGTTTCTTTGTCTTGAAAAAGAAAACATTGAAGTGGAGTCTCCTTGATGGTATCGCCTTTTACTCATAATCTTCGTACTTATCCCATTTTTGGTCAGCTTCTGTGTCCCAATCTTTTGCTAAAGTGGAGATAGACATTTGATAGGAGGCATGTAAATCGTCCTGTTTAGTTTGCAATTCAATATCTTCAAACTGTGTGACATAAGCCAGTATTTTTTGTAAAGTATCGAAGCTTTGTATCTGCAATTTCACCATAGTCATTGGATATAAGGTTTGGTGTTGAACGATACAGCTATTCTTCAAAAGAAACGATGAGTGGGATTGGGTTGTTTTATGAAAAATCTACCCCACTCCATACTCTGTCAAAAGTCTTGCATCAGGTGGCTGTAAACCCAAAATAATGTCCGATTTCTTAAACGAATACTAAACCACTAATCGGTCAATAATCATTTGCTTTTGCTTTTTCAAAATAGAGATGATTTTGTGAAGTTTTTCTTTCTTCATGGCATCATAAGACTCACTTACACAATAGGCGCCTTCGTGCAAAACTACAAAAAACCACCACCGACCAATGATGTAACAACCATATATTGGCATATTTTTGTCGTGTTTGGGCAGGGGATTGAATAAGGTGGGGGTTGGAGGTGTTTGATTCAAAATATGAGCCGCCAACATACTCGCCAATAATTGCCCTTTTGTATCATTGCTGCTTCCTTCTTGTCGTTTGTATTCGTGGATAAAAAAGAAAGGCGTTCGAGGCTGACTTCTACCAATTGCCA
>JBMYXW010000006.1:0-255 GCA_049608825.1 Chitinophagales bacterium | reverse complement strand
CCATTGTAAGACGCTTCTAATTTACGCTCTGAAAAAGCAGAAAAATAATACTCAAAACTATCAAAATCAACCAATTCGGTAATGTGTGCAATAAATTTAGTCTGCAATTCATACTCATTCCAAGTATCAATCAATTTGGTGGCTTTCTTCAATAACCTCTCTACAATCGTTTTTTGCCAATCTTCAACAATTTCTTCTGATTCCAGCCAATCTTCCAATAATGCACACTTCTCTTTTTCCTTCAATCCCAAATCA
>JBMYXW010000005.1:17447-17707 GCA_049608825.1 Chitinophagales bacterium | reverse complement strand
TCCTGGATCAATCCAGATGAAACCTATGCCGATGTTGGCATGGACGACTATATAGAGGGCGGCTATCTCGCCTTTATGGGCATATTCTTCCAAAAGGTTTTGAAGAAATAAAGGCAATTTCTCTCCAATACAGCGTCTTCAAACAAAACGGAAAATGGGGATTATTTCAAAATAGCACTGCAACTCAAAAACTAAAAGTTGTTCATTCTGCTGAATTTGAGGAAGTAGCGTTTATTTCTACTCTATACAGCCACTTTAAG
>JBMYXW010000005.1:0-17437 GCA_049608825.1 Chitinophagales bacterium | reverse complement strand
GGTAAATGGGGAATATTCTTCAATGGTAGCCCAACTCAAAAACCGCAAATCATACATCCTGCTGAATTTGAAAGGATAAGAACCAGTAGGCTTCATCCAACAGGAGTTTTTGTTCAAAAGGAAGGTCGCAAAGGATATTTCAACCTCGAAAACAATCAAATTATATGGAGTGACTCCGATAACTATGTTTCGCAGGTTAAAGGGGCTGCCAGAGAATGGTGTGGCACGAGTCTTTTCTCAAATCAACTGGCAAATCAAACTCCTCCTCCAAGTATGGAAAAAAGCGAAAAAGCAAAAACATTTCACCTCATTTCCAATACCTTAGCAGCCGTAAAAGACACTCTCAACAACAAATGGGGGCTCCAAAATCTCCAAACCAAAAAATGGTTATTAAAACCCATTTATGACGAATACAAGTCAGAAGGTGATGCCCTCAAAAGCTTCAAAATCACTCCCAAAATGGCGTATATCAATCGAAAGGGGAAATATGTGTGGAAGGAGAATGGATTTGAAATGTTGGAGGAATAAAAACTAAAAAGCTCAATAATGGAGAGTTTCAAGCCTTCCATTATTGAGCTTTTTTTGAAATACAACTCACCAATTTGAGTTTATACCTTCAATTTGAATTTTCTTTAAGCAGCCTGTTCCATTTGCCATTTGATAACCAGCATTTTACTGCCCAAATGAGTCAGTACATAGCCATAGCCATCTATATTTTCTCGATTTTGCATATACTTGGATAGTTCATCCACATTCATTATTTCGTACTCTACTCCTTGATGTTGTCTATGAGGAACCTCATTGAAGTATTGTTTCACCCATTTCATCACTGTCACATGACTTACTCCTAGAATACGCTCTATTTGGCGATAGCCCATTCCTTGCAGATACAACTGTAATGCCTTCACTACATAGTAGTCATCGATTCGTTTTCCCATCTTATTAACGGTAAAATGGTATTCACAGTTTTTACATAAAAATCTTTGTCTTTCTTTCACACGCCCACTCTTAATAATGTGATTTGACTGACATCGAGGGCATTGTGAGCCTACTTGTTTGCTGGTTTTCATTTGTTCTCCAAGCATGATATTAATAGGTTTGTTTGTTAATAGGATTAATTGTTTGTTTGTTTTTTGCATATACTAAAATAGCACCACAAAGCTAATGAAAAGAAGCTAACAGTTGCTAGTTTTTAGCTAAAAAAAATGGAATTTTACTTTTATAATACTCTCCTCATCTTATTTTTTATTATTCCTTAGCGAAAAAGCAACTTGATTATTTTGATTGTGTCCAAGATAAGAACCCATAAGACATTTATCATTCCCCTCTTTTCCCAAACCTAAATTCATGATAGCATCTAGGTGTTGGTAATTCTTTGAATTATCAACACCTTTTTTATTTTAGTAGATATTTATTTTTAATATTACTGTGAAAGCTGTATCTTAACCTTCCAAAAATCTACTACAACGTGAAAAAAAATTGGACACTCATCTCACTCTTACTCCTTTGGGCATCGAGTACAATGGTTTATGCTCAAGACGATGGCGAAAAAGTACTTATCAAAACTGTTTTGGATACCACTTTTCGGATTGGTATGTTTGGAAATTTTGAGATTCCCTATACTTTTGCTCAAGACGATGAAATTTTGTTTAGCTTCACCGAACAAAATGGCAATGAACTCTCTCTCCTTCAAATTCAAGAGCCTTCTGCAGAACTCAATATGCAGGCTAAGAATGTTATTACAATTGAAGATAAGTTCATCAATATCAGTGAAAAAGGCGAGCACATTCTACTTTTCAAGCAAAATCCTTACTTTGGGATTAGCACCTTCAAAAAGCGAGATTGTCAAGTAAAAATCAAAAAAATCATTCCTGTCAAAGATTTTGTGGTCATAGATACGAGCTATATTCCACAGCCTCGAAAACTGGTAAAAGTAGATAGTACCTATCAGACTTTTTTGGATACCATGGTCTATGTCGCCTCCGAACTAAATGTAAACAACTCCGACCGAACTTCCATCCCTGTCTTTTTTCCACCCGAAACTACTTATTGGTCTTACTGGATTGGGGCAGATAAAGTAGCTATCAATAACTACAATAGTTACGAAAAATTGGTAGTAGAGGATTGGCAAGAAGCCAAAATCAGCAGCGCAATGGAGGCTTATACTTTAGGCAATATCACTTATTTTCCTGTCAATTTGCAGGGCGAAACAACTTCCTATTTCTTTACGGATGAGGGGAATAAAAATCGTTTTGAACAAAAACAGACTTATACCAAATTCTCCAATATAAAAAACGGGCAACAAATTCGAGCAGATTATGCCAAGATGCAAAAATCAGGTATTGCAGATACCATGTATATGTGTTTCTTGAACAAAAACAATGTCAGTGGTGTAAATGTGTATCTAAAAATGGCTGCTTTGAAATTGAAGTATGAGTATGAGGAACAAGAAGATAGCATGGTCATCACTAAAAAAGCATTGACCATTAATACCGATGCTATGAGCATTGAAGCGGCAAAAGACAGTGTCGAACAGCTCAAAAAAGATATGATAGATGCAGCAAAAAAAGTAGAGGAGGAATACAAAGCAGATTTAGCCAAATTGGATTCGACCAAAGCAGGAAAGCTAAGTCAATTAGACCAAACTCAGAAATCATTAGATGCGGAAGAAAAACGATTGGAAGAACGAGATGCAGCCTTGACACAAGAAACAGCGACCCCAAAAGAAGACTATATCAAAGAGGTCTTTGCTCTCCGTGATAAACTCTCCAAAGCTGAAAAAGAATTGGAGAGCTTAAAGGGAGGTGATAAAGGAAAAAAGAAAAAAGGTGGTAAAACCCAAAAACCTGCAAAGGGCAAAAATAAAGGGATTATAAATATTAACAAGGGAGAAATAAACAATATATACATTGGAGGTGACATCGGATTTAGCTTTACCCAACGAGCATTTGATTTGCGCCTTTCTCCTTTTATTGCCTACTACCTCATACCTAAAGTTTCTTTGGCAGTAGGTCCCAGAGTAGAGTACCACAAAGACTTGGACAAAGAAGGAGTTCTTACTTATGGCGGACGTGCCTTTGTTCGTGGTGATATAAGTCAAAATATTTTTGTTCATGCAGAGATAGAAGCCATGAGCCGATTAGGTTCGGGAGACAGTGCTACTCGAAAATGGGATTTGGGTTTACCAGTTGGAGGAGGATATCGACAGAAAATCGGTCAAAATGCATACTTCAATGTCACCTTATTATTTGATGTTTTGAATCCAAAAGCTACAAACAACAGAAGTCCATTTAGCTATCGAGGTGGTGTGACTTATGATTTTGGAAAGGTTGGTAAGAAGAATATTTCAAAGATGAAAGCTCCTAAACTTCCCGATGCTCCAAAACTACCTTCTGCTCCAAAAATAAAAGCACCAAAGCTTCCTAAAGGTCTTTAATAGAGAGAATTAAATCTCATTTATGATGTTTTGTGGATTTCAAGAAACGGTACTAAACACTTTCTGTAATACTTCACTGTAAAACCGATGCTCAACTTGTAGCCCTCTCACTTCAATTTCTTCTAAAGTAGTTGTACCCTTCAAATCAACCGTTTGTTGCTCAATGATGTTTCCCGTATCTACGCCTGAATCAACATAGTGAACAGTGATTTTGGTACTTTCGAGTTGGTTCTCAAAAGCCCATTCATAAGCCCCCAAACCTTTGAATTCCTTGGTGTCGGCAGGGTGAATATTTATGATTCTATTTGGGTATTCGCTAATCATTATAGGAGAAATAATCCGCATAAAGCCCGCCAAAACGATGTAGTCAATGTGGTAAGGTCGTATAAAATCCAATACTTTCTGATCAAAATCTCGACGTTTTTTCCCCTTTGATACGATACTTGCGGTCGCAATGTTCATTTGATTGGCAGTCTCCAAACCTTTTGCTTCCCTTTTGTTTGCAAAAACCAAGACGACCTCACAGCAATCTTTCAGAATGCCTATTTGTGCCTGTCTAACAATGGCTTCCATATTGCTGCCCCTTCCCGAAATAAAAATGGCGATTCTTTTTTTTATCATTTTTTGAAGATTGTCATTGGAGGTTGAAATTGAAGGGCAAAAGTAAGTAAAGAATGAAAATTACAAAAAAAATAGCCCTACCATTTGGCAGAGCTATCTTTGAATTATTTATTGAATTTGCCTTACTCTTTCACCAGTTTCGTAGCAATCACTCCTTCAACCGTATTCAATTGAAGAAAATACATACCACCACTTAAATTGGATAAGTTCATTTCAATTTTGTTGTTGCCCAGTTTGGCAGAAAAATTTTGATTTTGAACCAATTGTCCACTTACACTATACACCTGAATCGCCACATCGCCAATTCTTTTGGCTGTAAAATCAAGAATTACTTGGTTGGATACTGGCATTGGAGCGAGGTAATTCAACTTGAAGTTGGGAGTTTCCAAACTTGGCGCACTGTCCACCAATTGGCACTCAACTGTTCCTGAAAAAGAAGCTTCACATCCCGAAACATCAGTCACCATTACATCATAAGCATCCTCAAAACTATAGGCTCCCTGTGTCAATGTTCCATTACCCAAAAGTGAAAAATCGGTATTTCCTACTCTCACTGTGTAGATTTGAGTATTGTCAAATGCTGGCGCACCACCTTCTGCATCAATGCTTAAGGTAGCAATACCTGTTAGGGGATCACAGTTCTCTACAACTTCTATTGAAATAGGGCTTACAAAAGTTACAGGTGTACCTTTGGCAACTCTCACACAAAGGTCATCATTGGTCGGATCTATAAGTGGTTCTCCATTGTCATCGTTGAGACCGACAACAGATGAAATAAAATACCGTTGGTTTAAGGATATTTTATCCTTCAAATCTTCATAAGAAAACTCACCTGTTTCGTTGATAGCAAGCACATTTACCAAACTTGTATCACTGCCTGAATGAAAGGCATAAACCAAAGAACGTGCTGCATCAAAGTTGGTATTCATTGCAGTAATCTGAAAACTGCCTCCTTCACAGGCATATTTAGGTATGCTGGATAAAGTACCCGCAGCATCTTCAGCAGGACATTTAGAACAAGTAACAGTTCCTGAAATCATACTAAAACAAAGCTCATCACTTACTTCAAGAATATATTCATCATTTTCGTTAAGCTGGTGAGAAATCCCTGCTTGAGCATCTTCGTATGTATAAACATCATTAAGGACTCCTGCAAAAATATACTCAACGGCATTGTTGTATTCTGGCAAGCCTCCCGAAACCATGAAATTAATTTGATAAGGTGCACTTTCAACCAATAAATTACAACTTGCCCATCGTTCGATTACAATAGGTGCTAAGAAAACCGTAGGAGTTCCCATTGCTATTATTGTACAATCATCACCCAAATCTGGAACTCCGTCTCCGTCCATATCAGGCCCTGCAATAGCAGATACATAATATTCGGTATTGTAACTTGCATCTTCAGATAAGTCTGAAAAACTAAAATCCCCCATATCACTTATTCCGAGAATTGTTCCAGCTTCTCCTGTAGGACTCGTATGTACGGCATAGACCAATACATCTCCTTCGTTTAGACTAAAACTACTGCTGCTTAGGTTTACCCTATTTTCAGCACAAACCAACTGTTGATCACTCGGCATCGTGCCTGGATCAGGGCATTGAGCATATCCTAAAGAAACGCTCAAAAGACAAATTGCTAGTAAAACTATTTTTCGCATGACTACTTAAAATTTTGAAATGATAGGAATGGCAAACTTACAACAATAACGGTGATTGCTTAGATGGATTGTATGATATTTCACAAAGAATATCACCCTCACTGTATTGTCTTTCCTTATAACGTAAAAGAATAAAAAAGGTAAATGGTTTGGTAGGCTAAAATAATAACAGACATTGTACCACCTTTTGTTTTGAAGGAAAAATAAAATATAATTTTACATTTTATAGACAATTGATTAGCAATTCATTATTCTTTTTGTCAATGAAACATAGGTTAGATGCTACTATTTTTTACTAATTTTGTAACTTCAAAAAAGCAATATTTTCCTTAATTAGAAAAAAAATATTTAATGTCATACGTATTCACATCGGAGTCAGTGTCTGAAGGACACCCTGATAAAGTTGCAGATCAAATTTCAGATGCTATACTGGATGAATTTTTAAAACAAGATCCTAATTCTAAGGTAGCTTGCGAAACTTTGGTCACAACAGGATTGGTAGTAGTAAGTGGCGAAATAAAAAGTACAGCCTATGTTGATGTTCAACAAACAGCAAGAAGGGTAATCAAAAAAATAGGCTATACCAAATCGGAATACAAATTTGATTCGGAAGCTTGTGGAGTAATTTCTGCTATTCACGAACAATCACCAGATATTAATCAAGGGGTTGAGCGAGCGAAAGAAGAAGAACAAGGTGCCGGAGATCAAGGAATGATGTTTGGCTATGCGAGCAATGAAACGGACAACTATATGCCTTTGACTTTGGAATTGTCACATTTATTGTTGATTGAATTGGCGGATATTCGCAAAGAAGGTGCAGAAATGACCTATTTGCGTCCTGATTCCAAGTCTCAAGTGACGATTGAATACAGCGATGACCACAAACCTTTGCGAATCGACACCATTGTACTTTCTACTCAACATGATGAATTTGATGAGGACGAAGCAATGCTTGCCAAAATCAAGGAAGATGTTATCAATATCTTGATTCCAAGAGCAAAAGCCAAATTATCTGCGGACAATCAATCTTTGTTTGGAGACGACATTATTTATCATGTCAATCCTACTGGAAAATTTGTGATTGGAGGACCACATGGTGATACAGGTTTGACTGGTCGAAAAATCATCGTAGATACTTATGGCGGTCGTGGAGCGCATGGTGGAGGAGCTTTTAGTGGGAAAGATTCTTCAAAGGTAGATCGTTCAGCAGCTTATGCTACTCGTCACATTGCCAAAAACTTAGTAGCTGCGGGTGTGGCGGATAGAGTTTTAGTGCAGGTGGCTTATGCTATTGGAGTAGCCAAACCTGTTGGAATCTATGTAGATACTTATGGAAGTAAAAAAATTGCTGCAAGTGATACAGAAATTGCAGACCAAGTAGCAGAGATTTTTGATTTACGCCCCAATGCCATCGTAAAACGATTTGGTTTGAAAAACCCTGTTTTTTCTATTACCGCTGCTTATGGTCACATGGGTCGCCAACCTGTTGAAGTGAATGGACACGAAGCTTTTTCATGGGAAAAATTAGACTATGTAGATGCCGTTAAAGCTGCATTTGGGCTGTAAAACTCCTAAAAATAGAACCCAAGATTTTTAGACTTTGGACGAAGGAGCAAAGAGGCAAGAATTAAGATTTAATTATTTGATAATGAATATTCTGTAATCAAAGTCTTATTTTTGTTAAGTTTTTGGTTTACAAAATTCTACGTCTTGCCTCTTACACCCTACCTCCTTCGTTCAAAGTCTCGTTCTACAAAAATCTTCGCTGACAGATTAAATCTTATACTTCAATAAGAAATTAAAAAAATGACTCACAAAATATTAGAAGGAAAAAGAGGAATCATCACAGGAGCTTTGGACGAAAACTCCATTGCTTGGCGCATCGCATTGAAGGCCAAAGAAGCAGGTGCAACTTTCACACTCTCCAATGCTCCTATTGCGCTTCGATTCGGTAAAATCAAGGAGTTGGCAGAAACTTGCGGTGCAGAAATAATTCCTGCTGATGCTACAAGTATTCCAGAAATCGAAAACCTTTATGACCAATCCATGGAAATTTTGGGTGGAAAATTGGATTTCGTATTGCACTCTATTGGTATGTCGCCAAATGTTCGTAAAAAACGGGCCTACACCAATTTGAAGTACGATTGGCTGCAAAAGACTTTGGATGTGTCGGCTATTTCTTTTCACAAAATGATGCAAGTTGCCTATCAAAAAGATGCCATCAATGAATGGGGTTCTGTTTTGGGATTGAGTTATATTGCTGCCCAAAGAAGTTTTCCTGGCTATGGCGATATGGCGGACGCAAAGGCAACTTTGGAGTCTATTGCCCGCAGTTTTGGCTACTATTATGGTGTCAAAAACAATGTGCGAGTCAATACGGTTTCGCAGTCTCCAACCAAAACAACGGCGGGTTCGGGTGTGAAAGGTTTTGGCAGTTTCTTCGATTATGCCGATAAGATTTCTCCTCTCGGCAATGCAGATGCGGATACTTGTGCCGATTATTGCATTTCCTTATTTTCGGACTATACCAGAATGGTGACGATGCAAAATTTGTATCACGATGGAGGATTTTCTAATGTGGGAATGAGTGAGGCTTTGATGGAAGTATTGGAGGATTAGGCAAATTCAATTTTTAAGAATCAAATTTCAAAACAAAACGCTGTAAATTCCAAATTTGCAGCGTTTTGTTTTGAAGGTATCGAGATATGAAAATAAAGTCGTATTATTCACAAAAATAGAAACGACCCTTCAATTGCAAGATACGATTCTCCAAGAACAAGCATTTGAAGAAGTTAGAGAACAGCAAAGACGATTGAATGAAAAATTGAAGGTGTTGCTGCATGACTTGAATACCTATATTGATTGGGCTGAAAGGAAAGTAAAAAAACACCGATGAAACTACAAAAGTCTTTGAGACTTTTGTAGTTTAGTGTCCTCTCAACATGATTTACTCGGGTTAAAACCCAAGCTACTGTTCTTTACTTCACACAATAAATCATCTTCACTTTCTGCTCCCCATTCCCCTGTAATCGACAATAATACGTTCCATGATACAAGCCTCTTGAAGACAAATTAACTTCATGGTCACCTGCCGCAAAAAAATCATTCGCCAATACTTTCACCTTCTGCCCCATCGCATTGAAGAGCGTAAGACTCACCATTCCTGCCTTTGCATTGCTGAACGCAATCGTGGTATTTGCAGTGAAAGGATTTGGGTAATTGTTGTGCAATTGAAGGGCAGAAATACCATTGACAAAATCAGGGTTGTCAATATCCGTAGCCACTGATTTGAGGATGGGAATGTATTGAAAATCTTCAATCAAAATACCTTTCACATCGTCTTCGGTGATTTCAAACCAATCCATCAAAATCGACCCATACACCGACCGAAAATCAAACTGCATCGGTACGCTATCCTTCACATCGACTTCATCGGGAATTTCTGGATTGTCTCCAAAAATCTGCGAATTGACCTGCGTACCAAATACCATCATAGGAGCAGCCGCACCGTGGTCTGTACCAAAACTACCATTGGATTGAATACGGCGACCAAACTCCGAAAAGGTCATGCCTACCACTTTGTCTTCCAAATCCATGAGCTTCAAATCGTCTTGAAATGCTGCAATCGCATCCGACAACAAATACATCAAGTCCGCATGTACGCCTTGAGTCGTGTCCGCTTCTTCTACCTGCGAAGCATGGGTGTCGAAACCGCCCAAATTGACGACATAGACTTTGGTCTGCATTCCTCCCGAAATCAACTGTGCCACAATCTTCAATTGCTGCGCCAAGCTGTTGAAATCTTGATACAAAGAAGAAAGATTTGTGCCTTTTTCGGCTGCTGCTTGAATCGTGTCGAGGTATTGATTGGTTTGTAGCATGGTCAATCGCAAGAAATCCAATTCGTGACCATAAGGTGTATCGGGACTTGCGCCTGTTCCTTCGGTCAATAGTTGGGTAAATTCCTCCAAATTGTTGATGGCGATACTAAAGTTGGACACAGGGCCTTGACAAGTATTGGAGACAATCGAACCGATGCTGATTGCCAAAGGGTCGGGCGTTGTTTCATTGGGATAATTTGTGGGATATTCGGGGTGATTGATGTCAAAATACCGTCCCAACCAACCCGTTGCAATGAATTCATCTGCACCTGAACCCGCTGTCCAAATATCGGTTGCCCGAAAATGGGAAAAATTGGGATTGGGATAGCCCACACTCTGTACGACTGCCAGTTTTTCTTGGTCGTAGAGGTTGTGGAAGCCTTCCATAATAGGATGAAGCCCCGTTTTGTCGGTAAGTTTGTGAACCGTATTTTCGGGTAGGGCGATGTCTCCACGGGCCGCAAGAAGATTGGAATACTGGTCGAGGGGAATGACCATATTCAAACCATCGTTGCCGCCATTCAATTGTATGAGAATTAATATTTTGTCATTGTCCACATTCTTCAAAGCAGCATTCAAAATGGGGCTGGTTAGGCCACTGACTGCTTGCCCATTGAGGAATAGGGGTGTTGCAATGGCGGTTGTTAGGGTATTTTTGAGAAATTTTCTTCGTTTCATGATATTAAAAATTAGGTATGAGGTATGAAATATGAGGTGTTAGGTATGAGGGAGCAGCAGAAGGTACAGCTAATGAAATTTTCTCGCTTCTGACTTCCCTTCTCCCACGTCCTTCAAGACAGCTGATACTCTGCCAATGCAACCATTGTTTCGAGTAGTGTACGAAGTTTGGTATAAATGGCTGTTGCCAATGCTTGATTGTCGGGGCTTGCCAAATACTCATTGTACTCAATCGTCCACTCATAGTCTGGAAGACCAGGAATCAATACCTCTTTCAAATAAACATACTGCTCGTCTGTCAATTCTTTTGGAAACAATATTCGGACGAGTTCTCTGACCAATTCATTGGGGTCGTCTGCCAATTCAATTTGGCTCACAAATTCCAATGGTCTGGCAACGACCCTAAAGCCATCTCTCGCATATCCTGTTCGAATCATTCTTTGGACAAATTCAATTCTTTGGGGTAAAGTAACCGAACTAATCCAAGACTGATAATATTGCGGACTTTGGTAATAAGCAATCCAGCCTGCTACACTTGGCGGATTCATGATGTTCATTTGCAATTGTCCAGAAGCTCCAACGAGAATTGCCCACAGTTTGTAGTTGGTCAGCAAATTATCTCCTTCCAATGTAGGAAAAACCATGTCAAAATTTTTCACCACACCTCCCAAAAAATCTATTGGATTCTTAATAATCACCCCATAATTTATAACATCAAAAAAATGCTCACTCTTCAACAATGCCTCCAATACAGGAGCGACTTCAAACTCGTTGGCTATCAACATATCCGCCATCGGTTCGATGACATTGGCATAAGCCGCCTCGTCAATCACATAATAGACAAACCAACGATAGAGCTTTTCGCTGATATGGCGAGCGACCTGTCGTTTGTTGAATATCATGTTGATTAAATCCTTGTACTCGTTCTCTCCATTTTCTTCAATGATTTGATTATCAAAACGGTGAGAAAATTGTTTACTGCCCAATGTATGACGATTCACAGTAAAATAAGGGGTCGGAATCCCCGAATCCGTATTGAGCCTATCTCTCCAACCTGTCAGTACTTTTGCGGCCTCAACCACATCTTCTTCGGTGTAATAGGTATAATCTCCACCTCCTACCAATGCACCTTTGCCGATGGTAAAAAGCTCTAAGACTTCTCTTGCGTAATTTTCATTGGGGGCATTTCTGACGTTTTGATTGCCATTGAGATAACGCAACATTGCAGGGTTGATGGTGATTTCTTCTGCAAGGGTTTTAAAATTTCCAAGTGCATGGGTTCGCAACAAATCGAGGTAATAATAACCTGATTTTGCTTCGCCTACTGTTGTGGCTTCAACGGCAAAGTGATTGTGCCAAAACAAAGTCATTTTTTCACGCAAACTGATGCCTTGATTCAACATCAAACCCATCCACCACCTTTGCAGTGAAGCACGTCGAACGCCATTTATGCCTTGTGTAATGGGAGCTGTTACCCAAGTTTCACCAATAGGTACATTGGGGTCATCTCCATATTGAGAATTGATTGGAGGTGTAGGTTTGGCTTGTTCAGCAAACAAGAGTTCAATCGTTTTTTGCAGCCCTCTTTCTGCTGCTTCTGTCACTTCTGTTCGTCTCGTTCCAAAGAGACACCTTCGGAGTAAATGTCCTGCTTGTTCTTCCCCAAATACTCCCGTATAGGCTTCGAGTCCTGCCATTGAACGAGCCATATTGGGTAATTGGGTATTGAAGTGTTTGTTCTCGAGGGGGGAATCTGCTGTTTTGGGGTTGTTGCCAGCAACTATTTCTTTTGAAGTAGAATTGCCTTTTTTTGTAGTAAAAGGTCTTTTAAGTAAGCTTCGTCTGTCCATACTGCAATGTGTTTTTGGAGGTACTGGAAATTTGTATTCTTTAGACAAACCAAAATTATATTTTATTCCCAATACGACCAATTTAGTAATCGTCAAAAAAATAATTCCCTGATTTAGACTTTTGCAGTTTCACTTCAAAGGTTCTCTATCAGTGAAATGGGGCAGAAACTTCCTTCCCAACATTTTATCCAAGTTCACCGTTCTTACATTGTCTCCCTTTCCAAAATGGACAGCTTCACCCACTCAAGTCTTATTGTTAATGAACAGATTGTTCTGATTGGTTGGTACTACAAACAGTTGGTATTGCAGCGATTGGAGAGGAATTTGTTATAAATAGATAATTTGGGTTTTAACCCAAGCATAGAACTGCAGTGAGCCGAATCAATTCTATCCTATTAAAAACAACAAACCATGAAAACCCCCTCTACCGATCTTTTCGACCTCATTCATTCTTTGACGAGCCAAGAACGAGCCTACTTCAAGCGGTTTGCAAGTATTCACAAAAAAGCTTCCGACAATACTTACTTGAAGTTATTTGATGCCATTTTGCAGCAAGAAGCGTATGACGAACAAGCATTGAAGGAACAATTTAGGGGTTATAAGGTGAGTCAATATTTTCCGAGGGCTAAGAAGTATTTGGAGGCAAAAATATTAGATGCTATGAGTTTGTTTCATGCAGAAGACAGTATGAGTGTCAAATTGAAGCGACAAATCAACGATACTCGTTTTTTGTACAGCAAACAGTTGTTCAAAATGGCATTGAAGAAAGCGCAGCAAATCAAAAAAGAGGCTGCAGAGTGGGAGTACTGGGCAGAATACATTGCAGGTTGTGAAATCGAAATAAGCATATTCGCCAAATATGCTTACAAAGACATAGAACATATCGATATTTTGAAAGGGCAAGAAGAAAATAATTTGGCTTTAGAAAAATACAAGGATACCATTACCCATTTTTTTTATCAGCGGGAAATGGTTTATCTCTTAGTTCACAGAACTGATGAGAACAAGTCCTTGACTGAAAATCTTTTTCACAAAATCCACCAGAAAGACAATCTAAAGGGAATAACTTCGCAGATAGCCAGATTGAGTTCTATGGGATTGTATTATCAGAGTTATACAAAAGATTTTAAGAGTGCAATGAGGTGTTTTGATGAAGGGGCTAAGTTGTTTGAAGATCATCCCATTATATTGAGGAAGGCGATGGATTTTTACTTGTTTTTTGTAGGCAGACTTTTGGAATTGGCCATCCTTCAATCCTCTTTTGAAACCGTTCAAACTTATCTTCAAAAAACCAGAAAAAACCTTTTAAACAATCCGTTTTTGAGAAATAAAGAAAAGGGATTTCAGTTTGTGGTGAAAGTAGAATATTACCACAATCATTTAAATTGCTTATTCTCTTTCGGCAAACACGAACAGACTTTGCAGGCCTTGGCAGAAGCCGATAAAGAAATAAAAGGGAGAGTTATTGAAGTACATGTAGCTTATGCTCTCCGATACCACGATATTTCTATGTTGATTTATTTGTTTCATGAACAGTTTGATGCGGCATTGGAAGAGGTCAATGAATCTCTGAATTTGGAAATAGACCGACATCCAACCAAAGAACGGATGCGTTTGTGGGCTTTGTTGATACATTGGGAATTAGGGAATTACGATTTGTTGGAGCATTTAATTCGCAATACGATTCGATATTGGAAAAAAAATGAGCAATACGATGATTGGAAGCAAGTTTGGGTAAAGCATCTTCGCCAACTCCTAAAGGGGGCAAATGAGATAGAAATATGGGGAGAAATTTATAGTCAACTCTCTAAAAACTACCCTTCTGATGAAGGTATCTATGTCGATGTTTGGGAAGCCTACATACGCTCTAAACTCAGTAAAAAACCATTGAAAGAAATCCATCAGCAATGGGTGGAAGAAAAAAAACAAACACAGGTTCACCTCACTTTATAAGCTTCTTTTGACATTTTTAGTAGAAGGAGTAGGCTAAATCATTTGGCGAGGCCCAACAGTTTTGTAAATCACCAAGAATGATTGCAGAATTTGTTAATCACTTCTTTTTTAGAAGAATATTCTTGGCAGAACAATATGTTATAATCAAGAAAAAGAATGAGGATACTATTTTTTTTATTTTTTTTTGAAAAACTTGTGTAATTCTTAGAAAACATTCTATATTTGCATCGCTAACGGAAACAATAGCAAATGATCAACATTCTAATTAGGTCTGGTAATTCATTTTAGAATTATTACCAAAGACCATATCAACCTTTTTTTAGGTCTGGTAGTTCAGCTGGTTAGAATGCCTGCCTGTCACGCAGGAGGTCGCGGGTTCGAGTCCCGTCCAGACCGCTTAAATGTGGTTACAGAGGCTATCCTTTTGGATAGCCTCTTTTTTATGTTTTAACTCCACTTAGTAATAGTCAAAAAATAAGTTCCCGATTTAAACTTTTGTAGTTTTACTCTTCAATAAATAAACTACAAAAGTCTTCATCCCAAATTAGGGATTTTTTTTTTAAGGAACGCTGAAAAAATAACATTACAATTTGTTGAAAATAATTTTACAAAAAAAATTAGCACAATGTTGTTATTTTTATTATTTTGCAAGAATTATTCAAATAAAACATCTTATCATGGCAAAAACACAAAACAAAACAACTCTAAACGAAGATAGAATTTATATTCGCTGATTCTTACCATCGCAAAAATTGTCAAAGAACCTTTCTTATTTTTGCCCTTGAAATAAAAAAACCTGTATTCCAATTAAAGTCATTTTCCAAAAATGTTCTACAAACTCCTTCTCCGCAAATTCCTATTTCTACTTTCTCCTGAAAAAGCCCATGCTTTCACGCTTTTTTCTTTTGAGATACTCTTGAAAATCCCTTTTGTTTCGAGAATCTTCAAATCTTATTATACGGTCAAAAACTCCAAATTACAGCGGAAATTATTTGGTTTGACCTTCCCAAATCCTGTGGGCTTGGCAGCAGGGTTTGATAAGGACGGAAAGCATATTGAGACGATGGAATGTTTGGGTTTCGGATTCATAGAAGTAGGTACAACTACGCCTTTGCCGCAATCGGGAAACCCCAAACCTCGCTTGTTTCGCTTGTCCAAGGATGGAGGATTAGTTAATCGAATGGGCTTCAACAACGAGGGGGTTTTGGCACTGAAAGAGCGATTGGCAAAGCGAAAATCAACATTGATTGTAGGAGGCAATATTGGCAAAAATAAAGTCACCCCCAATGAGGAAGCAATTTCGGATTATGAAAAATGTTTTGAAGCTTTATTTGAAGTCGTGAACTATTTTGTGGTCAATGTGAGTTCACCCAATACACCAAATTTGCGGGCATTGCAGGACAAAAAACCTTTGGCCGCTCTTTTGCAGCATCTTCAAAATCTCAATAAGCAAAAACCCAAACGAAAACCCATTTTATTGAAAATTGCACCTGATTTATCCAATGAACAATTGGACGATATTATTGATATTGTAATAGTTACACAAATTGATGGGGTGATTGCGACGAATACCACAATTGATAGAGAAGGATTAAAGACAGGTGAGAAAAAAATTGCAGAAATTGGTGCTGGTGGATTGAGTGGAACACCTTTGACGAACCGTTCTACAGAGGTGATTCGCTATTTGTCCGAAAAATCGAATCGTGCTTTTCCGATTATTGGCGTAGGGGGAATTTACACTCCTCAAGATGCAATAGAAAAATTGGAAGCAGGGGCAAGTTTATTGCAGGTTTATACAGGCTTAATTTATGAAGGACCTGCAATGGTGCGGAATATTAATAAGGCTTTGAGTGAAATTCAGTAATGCTGAATGAATAAATATTGAATTTTGAATGAGCAAAAACGCTCAAAATCAATACCTTCCGAAGATGGAAATTGTAATGTTATTTTTTCAGCGTTTCTTAACAACAGTTTTTGTGTTCCATTTCTTGATTAAATCTGTGCAATAAAAATTCTAAACAATTACCCCTACTTTCGATGTTATGCCATTGTTTTATTCACAGACAAAAACAAGCAAAAACATACATGACAGCGAATCCAACCGCCTCACCCATTACTCCTACAATTGCAGTAGAAAAACACCTATTGGACTTCAACCAAACAGGTTATTTCTCTGGGCTTATTGTGGACTATCTTACTGAAAATGAAAACCTTCGACCTTTTTATCAATATCCTTTTGAATTGGAATCCTTCAAAGAAGTTATCGAAAAAACGGCTGAAAAGGATTACGATAGACAGAATCTCAAAAGTGTTTTTGAAAAGCAATATTCCCATTTAGATATTTCTACAAAAGTAGCTGCAAACATTGAAGCCATTGCCAACTCCAATACTTTTACCGTCATTACAGGACACCAAACCAACTTGTTTACAGGGCCATTGTACTTCGTTCACAAGATATTGAGTGCCATAGTTTTGGCAGAACAACTGGAGGCAACTTATCCCGATTCTCATTTTGTGCCAGTCTATTGGATGGGCAGCGAAGACCATGATTTTGCCGAAATCAACCACATCAACCTGTTTGGAAACAAAATCGTTTGGGAAGATGCCGAAGGCAAAGATTCTGCAATGGGGCGAATCTCAACCCAAAGTCTTCAAGGCGTTTTTGCTCAATTAGCCGAAATTTTGGGAGACAGTGATAAAGCAAAAACAACCCTTCAATTGATTCGCAAAGCCTATTTAGAGCAGCCAACTTTGGGCAGAGCAACACAGTTTATCGTCAATGAATTGTTTGGAAAATACGGTTTGTTGGTGATTGACCAAGACGATGCCCAACTCCGCAAAACTTTTGTGCCAATCATTGAAGAGGAATTATTGAAGCGACCTTCAAAAACTTTGGTCGAGACTACAAATGTGGCATTAGAGGAAAAAGGCTATCGAAATCAAGCTTTTGCAAGAGACATCAATTTCTTTTATTTGACCAACGAACTGCGTCAACGCATCGAATGGAATGTCGAAATAGAGCGTTTTGAAGTAATAGACACAGGCATTCGATTCACCGAAGCCGAAATTTTGGAGGAGGTGAAAGCACACCCTGAACGATTCAGCCCCAATGTAATTTTGCGCCCTGTCTATCAGCAGCAAGTACTGCCCTGTTTGGCATATATTGGAGGTGGCGGAGAGTTGGCATATTGGATGCAATTAAAGGGCGTTTTTGACCATTATGACGTGAACTATCCCATGTTGGTCTTGCGAAATTCAGTTCTGTGGATTGACAAAGGAAATGCCAAACGAATGGAGAAATCGGGTTTGGAATAGGCCTTTTTATTGTGAAAAATCTATTGGAAAAAAATGGAAAAT
>JBMYXW010000004.1:0-19123 GCA_049608825.1 Chitinophagales bacterium | reverse complement strand
GGGAGTGCTTGGTAGAGGTGATTTCTACCCCTTCTTTTTGGGAACTGAATTCGGCTTTGGTGATGATTTCGGAGAGCGCAAAGGGCAGTTCATAACTAATTTTGCGAATTAACTCATCTTCTAAATACAATTCACCGATTTCGCCCAAATCCAACTCCAACTTGTCAATGCGGATGAGTTGATGGGGATTGGAAAAACGATTCAGAATTTCTTCAATAATGGGTGTTAATTTTCGACGAAACACTTCGCTTATTCTATCTTGAACCCCAGAGGCTTTCTGCTGATTGCCCATACGAATGTCAAAGATTTGTTTTTTGATAAGATGCTTCATCAGTATTTTTGAGTATCGAGTTTTGATTTTTGAAGTAGAAAGATAAGTGTTTTTATTGGAGCGTTCAAAACAAAAAATCAAACTTTATCCTTCTCAAATTTCCTCACAAAATCAATGATTTCATAGGCCAAATCATCTAAGTTCGGTTGTTCGGGCGGAAAGGCTTGCTTTTCTTTGAGCCACCAATGATAGATAACTTCAAAGTCTCGCATATCTGTCATGTCCAACCAATAATAATTGATGGAAATGTGTGCAGGAGCATTGAGTGCAAAAATGCGTTGGAGGAAAGTTCTAAATTCGGTATTCTGGAATCGAGCTGGCCATGAGGGTAACATTACGCTGATATTGAAGGAGTAGAAATCACTGGTTAGGTCAAGTCCTTTTTTGGGTTCAGCAAAAAACTCAATACGTGTACCTATCGGAATCGTTTCTTGTTTGAGGTATAGAATGTATTCCATAACCTCTTGAATTTTTTTCTCGGCAGATTCATAAAGTATGAATTCTTTGTCGATTCGAGCAACAGGTTTGCTGGAACTGTCCCTCAAAATCACCTGCAATCTTCCTGTTTCATTCTCTACAATCGTATAATTTTCTAAGTCACTCCCAATCGCAGATAGTTCTTCACTCAAAAACTGCTGTGTCGACATATCCGAAAAATCGTGGCTACTAAGCAGAATGTCGTTTTTTTCATCAATCAGATTGAAGGCAAAACGATCGGGTGCGGTTGGGCGAAGTAGAATGTGTTCAAGAATGTAAAAATTTTCACTTTTTTCGTTAATTTTCTTGAGATATGCGACCATTTTGAGAATGGCTTCTTGACAAATACTTTCGTTTTCTCCCCTAAAAACGACTGCTTGTTGCTTACTTTGAGGATTGGTATAAATGACAAAGGCTGAATCGTCTTCGTTGTCTTGGTGAACATCGTAGTTTTTTTCAAAAATGCCGTATCGCAGCACTTCTTTAAAAATCTCTTTGTTGCTGGAAGGAAAAGAAAAACGGATTTTGGACTTTTTGTATTCACCCTCTTCTTCAATATTTTCTTCTTCTGTAGTTTCCTCCTCTTTAGAATCCAGTTGAATATCTTCTGCATCTTCTTTGTGAACGACCTGTGAAGTTTCATTGAATTCGGTTGTAATATCCCCCGTTTTATCTTCTGTAGTTTCCTCCTCTCCATCTACTGTTTCTTCATCTTCCGTCTTCCGTCCGTTGTTTACCTCCATATCCTCCCCGTCCATCGTCTGCCGTTCTTCGTCTGTTGCACCTAAAGTTTCAGGTTCTGCTCCGCTTCCTCTTCTCACTTTAATCGTGTCACTATCTACAATTTGCCCAATATTTTTGTCACGGTATTCATGGATGCCCAATAGCAAACTGACTCGTTTTTTTAGTCCTGACACATTAAAAGTATCAATAGACTTTTCTGTAAAATTGAAACCTTGCCCCCGGTTTTTCCCCAAATCACCATAATCTTTCAAAAACTTAATCTTTGCTTTGATAATATCTTGTTGGATTTTATCTTGATCATCGTAGATATTTCGGTTGATGATTGCCAAAAAATCGCTCAAAAAAGTTTCGCTGAATCGTGCCAAAAGGTGATTGAGAAAACGATTGCGGCGATCCAAAAATGGGTCGAGTTCTTGAATGATTTGGGCTATGTGTGAAGCAAAATTATCGGGTCGAACCCCTCGAAGTAGTGGTCCGATATTCGGAACACTGAGTGGAGCTTGTGAAAAATAGCTTTTGTGGACATTTTGTTTTAGAGAAAAGAGGTTTTGTACATTTGCCAATTGAGATAAATAATTGGCAATGATTTGCTCAAAAAGCATGAGATAGCCCTTCAATTGTTTTACCTGTGCTTTTCGTTCACGGTTGTTGGAAAAAGGAATCCCAGCCTCGCTGATACCATAGACTTGTGGAAAATCATTTTGAAGAGATTCGTATTTTTCAAGTTCTTCAATTTTTTGATTCGCTATGTTGTGAATTGTATCTAAGCGCAAATCTAATTTGTAAGCTTCTTGGACATCGTGAATGAGTACACTGTTCAACTGTTCGGTTGCTTCAAAGTCTATGTTGTATTCCAATCCACTTTTGAAGATTTTGATGGGATATTGACCATCCATCGTAACAGTCGTGTCCATTTTCAGTACAGGAAATTTATCAGAATCTATGAGTATCAAGCTTCCATAAATCTGTGTTCCTCCTTGATGGACTGTTACATCTCTGATGCTTCGTACTCCTTCAATATTGGTAATGAGTTTGATGAGTTTAGAAATATGAATTTCAGAAGTTTTGGGCTGCAAATCTTCAGGTTTGATAAATCCATGAATAGGCATAGGGCCCGTAAAAATCTCACTCAACTCATACCCCTCTTCTTGCAATTCTTCCAAATCGTATTTTTTGAGGGGAGCGGTCAGTGCCATCTCCAACTCAAATAAGATTTTAGCCAATACTGTTTCGCCTAATACATCAGGACTGATGTCGACACGAGCCGAAATAGAAATAGCTTCATTCACCAATGTTTCGATGCTTGCAAAGTCTTCACAAAGATTTCGGTTTTGATTGAGAATCGTGCGAACTTTGGCTTTTACATCTTCAATTTCTTCATTTTTATAGGTATCAATATCTGGGTCAATATCTATTTGCAGCATGACCTGATACAAACCTTTGATACCCAACAAGCTGTCCTTAATGGGTCTAAACCAAGCATTTTTAACTTCTGGTATTCGGTCTATAATTAATTGGCGATAATCGTTGAGTGTCAAGGGATGACAAGGCAATATTTCGGCAGCAGTATAGAAGGTGTGGTCTTTGTCATCGTGTGGAATCTGGGTGTGAAGGATGTCCTCTATCTCAAATTCTGTTCGGAATCCCAAATCTGTAAGGGTGTAACACAACTGCTCCAAAATAGTGACTCCTGGGTCATGTAGATTGTAATCCGTCCACACTTTTCCCGATAGTTTTTGAATATTCTCAATCGCTTCTAAACGCAAGAAGTCATAGTCCAAACTTTTTTGGACTACATCTTCTTTGGATATGGTAATTGGTTTTTGCACAGAGTGTAGTTATTGTTGTATTTAGGTACTTATATCTTGGTCGCTTTGTTTCAATTTTATCGATTCCCCTTTATCACCTCTTCCTTAGTTCAATCTTCTTCCGAAAGTTGGGCATTGGTTTGTTCATTTAGTTTTCCAATCAATTCATAGACATCACGAAAGGGTTCATTCCCTAAAGCTTTGAATATCAAATTGAGCTCATCTAAGGTTAGGCTTACAGTAACTTCTTTCACTTTTTAATCTTTTTTATTCAAAATTCATTCATTCCGAATTGGCTCTAAGGCATATTTTCCACTGCACTTGCAGCAGGTATTCTTTCCACTGTATTATCCGCTAAATTTATAGCTTCTTTTTCAAAATACATTCGTTTCATAGCTTCAATTTCAGGATCCAACTCTCTATCTTCATCTCTTTGATCCCACAACTTAGTGAGGCGATAGGTAATCATTCGTTGATAACCATCTTCTTTGAATCCATAATTGGTGGCAGTCCTTACTTGAAGGCTGTAATTGTGGATATCACCTGACCAACGTATGCTGAGTTTGTTCCAAAAAAATCGGTAATAAGCAGATGTTTTGGTAATTGCAGAACGAGAAGGACCTCCAAATGTACTCACTGCAATCGCATGAAGCAAGGCATATTTTCCACGCCCTTGTTTGGATTGCACATAAGACATCACTTCAAAAGCCTGCATATAATCCAAATTCTCAATAATCGTATGCCATTTGCCATCTGCAGGTACTTGACCTTTTTTGTAAGTTCCAATGCGTCCGTGCATTGCCACCATGCCGTTTACATCCAATTTGGTTTGTGGACTCACCGTTCCAATGCCAATGTTTCCACCGTTTTGAATAAACAATCTGGGCTGATTGTGTCCTTCCGAAATCGTCAGACCATCTGTTCTGCCTTCATTTAAGCCGATATTCCATGCAGGATTTTTGTCCTTGATGTTGTTGTAAAAACTCATCAGTTTATTGGATGTGCCTGTTGGAGAAATCATCAAACCTGCTTCGATGTTCTTCGAAATACCATCATCCACCTTGTTTAAGGTAGAATCAATCAAATCGGCAAAATTAACCTCTGTTGGCAAACTTCCTCTTTTGAAGAAGTTTTTCAAGGTTCGTCTGTTCATTAAAGCCATGGTCAATTCAAATTAAAAATTAGTCAATCTCAATGTCCAAAATATATTGTTCTTCTGCTGCCTCCAATAGACCTCTAAAACCAGCTTCTTCAGGATAAAAAACCTCTGATTCTTCCTCTTCATTTTCCTTTTCTTCAGATTCTCCTTCGCTTCGTATCACAAAATCTACATCGAGCATCATGGTATCCATTGCCGACATTTCAGGTGCTTGATAATTGTAATTTTCTATCACAGAAATTTGGTGTTTGTCAATCGGAACAATTACTGCCCACGGTTTACTTGTATAAATTAGAGGAGCGATTTGCTTGCTGATTGCAGTGTCTTCTGTTTCGTACAGTTCTATTTGTTTGGTCACTTGTACTACCGAAAATTTAGTGACAAATGCTACGTAAGAACATTTTTCAATAAAATCCAATAGGTTGTCCTTTGTCACACTTCCTCCCAACTCCAATTCTGCTTCTTCACCAAAGAGCCATGGGCATACAAAATTTTTGATGTCTCTATTCAATCGTTTTAAAGTTTGCCCATTGTTGTTTCCTTCCGTAAAAGCAACACTACAAGTGATTTTAATTTTTTCGTATTCTGGATTTCTCACTTCAATATTTACAAAAGGAGTTGTGTTTTTCTGTAAATATTCCTTGATGTCCTGCAACAGACTGGTATTCACTGTAGGAAGTGCCATTGTTGCATGGTGTTTCATTCTAGGTACTACCACAAATAATAGATTGCCATGTGTGACAAAATCAGGGTTGGTCAAATGACTGAGGCATTTGACTTGATAAATACTCGGAAAAGCATTTAGTATCAAATGTTCGTAATCCCAATGAGTAACTGCTCGGTTTTTGTGCCTCAACCTTTCGCTAATACGTGCATAAAACTCATTGTCTTTTTCGCTTGTTTTGCCATTGAAGGAACCCAGAGGTTGGGTAGTTTCCGCTATTTCTGCCAAAATGGTTTCCAATTCGATAGGCTCAAAGGGCATCAAAGGGTTTGCTAAGTGTATTTCTGGATTTGTTTCGGAATCTGGTACCCAAGTAGCTGTCACTGCTTGTGTTTCGATGTCTAATACTTTCCCTAAAATATCGACATCTCCCCTCACAGATATTCTCAACCAATGTAAATTATTGGGTAGTAGGGTATTTTGTTTGTTGATTTCTCTGGGAATCTCTAAGGTAACAATCCCAATTGTTGTAAACCTATCGGTGGTATCTACTACAATCTGTTCGGGTGTAAATTTTTTCCACTCATTGTTCTGCAAAAAATGCCAATCAATATCCAATAAATCATAAAAACGACTTCCTTTTGCACTTTCTGACATCGGAAAAAGAAGGGTCAATAATTGAGGAGGCTTCAATCCTTCTAAACCTATATAGAGATACCCATCCTCGTTGTATTGTGGTACGATAGAACGGCTGCGTGTTCGTCCTCCCGAATAAGTATTAACGATGCCAAAAGGCTCTATATGAAAAATGTTTTCAGGCGTTTTGAAACGATCTCGACTGTATTTGAGAGGGGAGATGACAATCTCAGCGGTAGCAGAATAGCTAAGAGACATCGACTTTACCATTGGAGTATAAGGTTCTTTTGGCAAAGGTTTTAGCTTTTTTTTCTTTTGGATTTTAGTCGAAAAAAAGCCTGTATTGACATCTGGAATATTCTCATTGACTACTTCTGCAAACTTGACAGGATAAATTGTATGACCAAAAGCTTGTTCTGGCTCGGAAAGTTCAAACTTGACAAATCCGTCTTTGGAGGTGTGGTCAAAATTATCAGGTATCCGAAACGTGTAGTTGGGATTGATTTGTAGTTTGTTGAGGTCAATATCGTCCACTATTCTTAGGGAATTCAGTTGATCTGTATTACCTGTTGGGTATTCTTTGAACAAACGAATGCTGTCCTTTTTTTCGGAAACTTCGGGTACGAAGCGACCATTTTTGAGTGCTGACACTTGTATTTTGAAGGATTCATTGGTCATATCTGCTTCATAAGCAGCATAGTGAGCATCAAAATTGTAGGGTAGTCCTTGCCATTCTATCTTCAATTGAAGGTCAGTAATTTCTTTTTTCACTAATTCTTCATGTCCTACTACAAAGTAGTTTCCCAATTCAGGTACGCCACCAAAAGGAACAAAGGGAATCGCAAGACTAATTTTCCCATCGTTGTTGTAAACTTCCAACTCTCGTATATCTTCTACATCTACATTGATTACGATGCTGTCTAAAAGCATATCTCTCAAAAAAGAATAAGCATATACAAAATCATCGGTGTTCAATACTACTTTCAAAAGAGGCCATTTGGTGCGATAGTTTTCTGGAATCACTTCTGGATTGTTGGCTACGATTGCAGGTTCAGCCGAGGAAAGGATAAAATTAAATGTAAGATCATTCCCTACCCAATTGGTGGGTGGTAAGACTTCGTATTTTTGGACATCGTACCAACCTTCTTCGGTACTCATATACAGATCAAATGAGTTGGCGAACATTTTGAAGAAAGCATCTTCCATACTCATGCTTTCGTTTTTGCTGATGTCATTGATGAGCTTGCGAAAGGTTCCCATACTTTCGTCTTCAAACTGGAAAATGACTTGTATATTCCGTGTTCCTTCTGAGAGAAAGAACATAGGAGAGGCAATTACAAAACCTATATCTCCATGAACCATTGTCCGTTCATATTCTACTTTGTTGAGTTGTTCTTCGCCAAAAGGTGCCCACCATCTATTTTTTTGGTCTTCAAAAGGTGTGCCTATCCCATCTTTGGAGTTGGCAATGGAGGCAGCATAAATACTGGAAATCAAGCGAAAAGAACTCCCCATTCCTACCAATAAACTTTTGCTGATAAACATGGTTCGCAAGGAGGCAATTGAGGCTCTGCTGATATGCAAATCCGAATCGGTTACATAAATAGGATTGTAGCCCAAGGCATCTCGGCTAATCTCTAAGCGTGTTCCTGCCTTCAATATATAGTTGTCGATGTGGTCTGCCATGATGAACTTCCCTATGGTCTGATCGGGTTGCCACGTTTTTCGTTTTTGGTGTAGTATTTTGGAATAATAAAGGTCTAAGTGACGCTCGGTGATGGTATTTAAGTGGTTTTGATTGTGCTTGAATATTTGCAAAAAGGCGATGAGAAGAGCCGTATGTGGTTCGTGGCTTTGTTCCTGATTGAGCGATTCGTTTAGGTATTTTTCAGCTGATTTGACAATGCTTGTCAAGGCATTGAAGAATGAACGGTAAACCAATTGGACTTTCTTGAGAGCTTTGTCTATTCTTACATTGAAGTCTGAGCTTTCTTCAGAATCATATATATTTCGAGCTTGAATGCTTGGAGCATAGATATTCCAGATTTTATCAAATTCTTCATACGACAAATCAATACTTACTCCAATACTTTCAGATTCAGCGGCTCCTAAATCGTAAGACCGCAACTTGTGTAGTTCTGTTCGCAGTTTGAAGCGAATCATATTTTGTATTTCCAACTCTATGCCTTCCACGTCTGAAAGTAGAGTGGTATTTATTTTGGATAGGTGTATGTGCCAATCATTGAAGAGTGTAGCTATAGACACAACAGAATGGAAAAAAATACGTAGGTGTGCTATTTTGTCGTTTCTCCTTGAATTGCTTCGAATAATGTCATTGATATATTGATGGTTTTTTTTGCGAATATCTTCTAAATCTATGCTTAAAATGGTCGCTAAAAAAATACTAATATCTTTGATTAAGAAGGGATACCAATCTCTGTGTATCTCATTTTTGAGGTTGTAGTAGTTGAGGAGTTTACTGTATTTGGCAGTAAAAGTAAGTAAGTGACTTAAATTACGTTCATCTACTTTAACATACTCAGGGAGTAGTGCTTTGAGTAGTCGCTCGCCTTGTGAGGCTCCATTATCGTAGTATGGTGTTCTGGCTCTCAAGTGTTGTTTTAAGTGTTTGTATTGATAATTGTGTTTGAGTGTTTGTATTGACATTTTTGTTTGTATGATAGTGTCTGTTTTTGTAGGATTTGTATTTTGAAATTCCACCTTATGTTGCCATTTTCCCATCATACCATCACACAGTTTTATCCTTTACATATCCGTCACTCCCGTTCCTTCAATGAAGTAGAAGGGATAAACAATATTGGTTCTAACATTCACGGTAATAATATTGTAATAAATGTAAATATAAACTAATCCATCTAATACTTCTGATGTATCAATATCTATTGTCTCTATATGAACTCTTGGCTCAAACTCTAGAATTGCAACAGAAATCAGGTCTTTCACATCATGAATAAAACTATCATTCACTCGTGCAAAAACCTTGCTGTGTAAATCACAACCATATTCGGGACGCATGATTCGTTCGCCAGGAATGGTAGAAAGCAGAATAAACAGACTCTCTGCAATGTCTCTTTCTGCCGATACCATTACGATGCTATTTGCAGTTTCATTGAAGGTTGGTGGAAAACTCCACCCTGTTCCTAAGAAGGATTTGTCTATACTACTCATCTGATT
This sequence comes from Chitinophagales bacterium, assembly GCA_049608825.1. Taxonomy (GTDB): domain Bacteria; phylum Bacteroidota; class Bacteroidia; order Chitinophagales; family UBA2359; genus JAUHXA01. The sequence continues at coordinate 10,109 of JBMYXW010000004.1, read as the reverse complement.
GATTTACTGAACTTACAAATTTTTATTATCCTCCAATCATTACTGTTGGAAAACCCATTACAATAGAACCTCCATGTGCTGTCGAGTCTCCCATTCTGGCGGCTGGTCGTCCCATAATCATTACTGTTGCAGAACCTTTTACGATAGCATCGGGTGGTCCTACGCAGACACACATATCTCCTAACACGGCTGCAGGCATTTTACCAATCAATACATTGGGAACACATGGTCCAGAAATAGGTCCTCCCACATGTGGAATTGGTGGTACACCTGGTGTTACCATCGGACAAACGTGCATATCTGTTAATCTTGCTGCTGGGGGCATATTTTTATTTTTTAATTTATGTTAACCATTCCTCCTTTTATATTGACAATTCCTCCTTTTAAATCAGCAGTACCCCCTCCTTTTGCTGTAAATGATCCTCCTCCTTCACAAGTGACACTGGCTCCTCCCTTTACAGTTGCACTCGCACTAGCTTCCAATTTTGCATTTGTTCCCTTAGCATTTACATTTCCTGTTGCTTTGATATCTATATTTCCTCCTGCTTCAATAGAAATATTTCCTCCTGCCTTGATTTGTATTTTTTTGGGTGAATCCATCACAATTCCACTACTACTCATTTCTATTTTGTTGCCATTTTGATCTTCAATGAGAATTTTTTTGCCTTTATCATCAAAAATCATTTTGTTTTTGTTGGTAGTAGTAATGGAGATTTTTTTGTCCTTATCGCTCATAATTACTTCATGCTTTCCAGGAGTTTTTAGAGTAATAATTTTGTCTTCATCATTGAATTCCAATACCAATTTGTTTTTGGTGACAATAGCTTTGTAGGTGTTTTTTTTGTCAGGTGTATAAGGCGGCTTATGGTTGGCATTGCTACTATACAGTTTTCCTAAAATGACAGGAAAACGTGGGTCATTGTTGAAAAATCCCAAAATAACTTCATCTCCTACTTCGGGCATAAAATAAGTTCCCGCATCTTTGGTCGCATACAGATTGGACAACCTCGCCCAAACTCCTTCCCCTGATTCTTCAATAATTGGAATATCGACTTGTACTCTTGTTTCACCATCTGGGTCTTCGTGCATTTTTTTCACCTTGCCGTGTTGTAACCCTTCAATACCTGGCAATAGACCTGATGTTGGTGGTATGGTGACATTCGTATTGTCTTCAACAAACCATTTAGGCGAAAAACCAAAAGTAGCTTCTGTGAGCCATTCGCCTTCTTCAAACCGCTGAGTGACCGCTGATACATAAGCCTTTCCATTGAGTCGAGCACTTAGGTTTTTAAATTCGATAATTGTATTGGGTTTTACTGTATCTGTACCAATAAAAGTCGCTGTTCCTCTGATTCTTGCCAAGCGAGCTTTGAGCATTTGGGCATCTGCCCAAATTTTCAACATTCCCTTTGTAATTGGAGCGGTTGACTGCAATCCTCCCTTGCCTTTTGCTACAAAACCCGATAATTTTTTGCCTGTAATATTTCCCTGTGCGTTGACAGAGGGTTCAGAAGAGCTGGATTTTACGATTTTTTGGGTTTTCATATCCCAAGCCGTACTTTCTATAGAATCCAATTGGTAACGGGCATCTACTTCTCCGTCAAATCGTCTAAGGTCTATACCATAGGTTAGTGTTTCGACAGGTCCTTTGGATACATCAGGTGGTTTCACCGTGACCTTTCCATCACTTACAGCTACAATAGCTCCATTTACTTCGGCTCGACTCAACACAAAATCCCAATCTGTACAAAAATACCTAACAACTTTTTTGTGTTTTTCTTTGGTGGCTTTTACATCTGCACTTAAACCTGCTTCGCTAATAATGCTTGTAATTATATCACTGTCTTTTTTATTTTTAAAATATTTATTCTTTCGATTGAGTGTCATTTTTATGGCTTCATCGCTACACCTTACTATCAATTCAGAGCCGCCTCCTGTTTTCACCTTTAATCCATGCCCTGTAATGATTCCTTTAAATACGGTTTTTTCTTTGTTGTCATAGCCCATTTTAATTTCCACCTTTTTGCCTGGCTCAAAATCAGGTTTTTCGCTGATTTGAAATTTTTGGGTTTTAGGAATACCAGGTAATCCGTCTTGCAAAACGACCTTAGCAGTAGGTATTTTATTGAGTGCTTTATGGACTTCCAAAGAGACAACTCGATATTCGTCTTTAATTTCTGAACCTTCTACTAAGAAGGCATAAGAAGGTAAGTGTGATTTAGGTTGTATTGCGTCTGACACTCTTTACTGTTTTAACTTGATTAAACCAAGGGTGGAAAAAAAATCTGTTGTCCTGGCTGAATTTTTCTAAAATTGGTGATGTTGTTCACCTTTGCCACTTGCAAATATACAGAACTATCGTTATAAATTTCATAACACATCAAAGGCAATCTATCCCCCTGACGAACCAAACGTATGTGTGTTAAATCTGGCGAGCTTGTTTGTGCTTCTTTATCAATAATTTTAGCATCTCGAAACTCGGTAAAAGACAGTTTTGCTTCTGCTCTTAATGGAGAACCATCAGGTGCAAAAAGTTTGTAAGAAATATTCAGGGTTTTGAGTTGACAGGTAAAATATTTTGCTCCTTTTTTGGTTCTTTTGAAGTTATTTCCCCATTGTAGTTTCAAGTAATTTGGTCTGTGAACCGTTCCATTGTAGTAATAACAAATATCCTTTAGCTTATCAATATTGTCAAATACGGTTTTTTTAGCAGTACCTGGTATTGCTCCTGTTCCATCAAATATCAATGTAAAATCAACTGTTTCAGGATCTGTACTATCATAAGAATCGTTAGTAGGCATTTTAAGGTCTTTCCTATTTTCTGTTTTAATCGAATGAGCATGAGAATACTCTGATGGATTGATGAGTGCCTTAAACTCGCCTACGAAAGCCTTACATTTTTCATCCTTATAGCCCAGTATTTTAAGTTTAGTTAGCATTTAGTGTAGTATTTTTTAATCATTTGCCAAGATAAAAATTATCTTTCTGCTTTTCTTTCAATAAGTTCAATTACTTTTTCCATACATTCTTCGATAACTCGCTCTTTAAATGCTGCAAGATTTATAGATTGTTTAGATAAATCACTTTTCTGAGTTCCATCTTCAATAGTTGTTTTGATGATTAACTCTCGAATCTCTATAGGCATAAGAAGTATTTTTTTGTTTCTAAGACACTGAAAATGAATTGTAAGCAAATTCAATGCTTTCGATTAAGATTTCACTTTTTTGAGAATCAAGACCTGATACTTCCCATTTGACAGGCCACGCATTTGTAAAGCTCCATTTCATGACAGGTGATTTATCATAGGGATCTTGTAATTCTACATCTATTGTCTTGGGTTTAATTGGTTTTGAAAGTATGGATCCTATAGCACTTAAACACCATTTCCCTAAGGCTGATTTGGAGGATATCAAACCTCTTTTCAATACTAAATTATTGTATTTCGTTGCCCCTTTGGGTACTTTATGAACATAATCATTATTCCCTCCTTCTACAATTAATTCTACCTCTCTTTCTGCAGTTAGTCCTGAGACTTCTTTGAAATGACTCTCATGGGTAAATCCTTTTATTTGAACTTTGAAGAAGAATCCAGGAACAGGATATTTTTGTTCTGATTTCCCTTTGGCATTGTTCTGAGTACTACTCTCTAACTTAGGCTTTTTTTGACTTCCACTTGTTCTTTTAATAACCATTTTATTCATAGGAAGCTGTGTTTTCAAACTTAGTTGAGGCTTCTTTGAAGTGGTCTTAGAGATTCCTTTTGCTGAATTATTTAGTTTGGGTTTTTTAATTTGCTTTCCTTCCTGCCCTTTTGCTGAATTGTTTAGTGTGGGTTTTTTAACTTGTTTTCCTTCCAACCCTTTTGCTGAATTGTTTAGTTTGGGTTTTTTGAGCGTGCTTTTTCTATTCTGAATTGCCTCTTTACTCATTGGAGCAAGAGTTATATCTTTAAGTTTGGGTTTTTTCATTTTTTCCCTTCTACTCTTAATCGCATCTGTACTCATAGGAGTAAGTGTTTCACCTTTGAGTTTTGGTTTTTTAAGAGATCTTTTTTGCTGCATATTGCGTATAGTCTCTTCCCGAAGTCGAATGTCGTCAAATTTTTTCTGTTTAGCCATCTGCAAAAGATTGTTTATTGTTCTTTTCCACCTTCTTTGAAGTAAAATGAGAAGAAAGAATTGTTTGAAGTACACAAAAAGGGATTGAATACCCAAACAATTCTTATACCATTCACATCTTTAATTTGTATATGCTTATCCGTATTCTGCTGTTAAACCTTCAATTGCAAATTCGATGGTTTCGATAGAAACTTCACTTGCATCTGATTTCAAGTCAGTTCCTTGTAGTTTTACAGGAAAACAATTACTTGCTGTCCATGTAATTACAGGAGCTGCCAATTCATCAAGCAATTGAATGATGATTTCCATACGTGCTTGATTGTGGTATCGAGCTTTGTCCTTGATAAGTGCTTGAAAAAGGTCAGTCAAACGAGCATCGCCTTGATAGACACCTTTTTTACACACAATATTGGTGAATTTCACCAAACCAGGTTGTTTGATAGTAGAGAATACAGGACTGTCACCATCTCTATATTCCATTATATCTGTTTCTTGGTCTAAGCCTGAAACTTCTTGAAATGCAATTTCGGTACCGTCAACGTTTACTACAAAGTGAAACTTAGGAACGGGCCACATTTCGGCTACTTGCGTATCTGCCATTATGTTGTTGTTTTATGTTTTAAAAATTAAATTTCTTTTGATTGGCGGTTTTCTCTTATTGTTATATTGTTTTATGGCTGCATTGTTGTATCCAACAATATAATAATTCAACCCTTTATCCATAAGTTGCTTCCATTCCTTGCGAAGTAATGGTCAAGGTTTCAATCGCAATTTCACTTGCATCAGATTTTAAATCACTGCCTTCATATTTCAAAGGATAGCCATCTTGAATCTGCCAAGTAATAATAGGATTGCCCAATTCATCTAATAGTTGAACCGTCATTTCCAAACGTGGTTGATTGCGGTATCTCGCTTTATCTTTTACCAATGCCTGAAATAATTCAGCTAGTCGATTGTCACCTTGATAGGTGCCTTTCTTACAAATCACATCAGTCGGACCATTCAAGCCAGGTTGTTTTTTGTTAGAAAACAATCGACTATCTCCTCCACGAGATTCTATAAGTTCAATGTCTTGTCCCAAGCCCGTAACTTCTTGAAATGCAATTTCCATTCCTTCTATATTTAATACATAGTAATGTTTTGCAACAGGCCACATTTCGGCAACTTGTGTATCAGCCATAATTTTTAGATATTAGATTTTGGATAACTCACCTCGAAATCTTGAGGTAAGATATCGCAGTAAAAAAAATATCAATTATCCAATATTAGTAATTATGCTTCCTGCATTTTTTGTTGGAAAGTAATAACGATAAACTCAGCAGGTCGAACAACTGCTACTTTCACAGTCACACGCATGAATCCATTCAAAATATCATTTGGAGTCATCGTAACACCCAAACCAATATATACTTCAAATGCTTGACTAGGAGAAGCACCGACCAAAGCACCTTCTTTCCACTTGTTGAGCAAGAAATTGGAGATAGAAGAACTCACATTTGCCCAAGTTGAAGAATTGTTGGGAGCAAATACGTAGGTTTCCGAAGCGATTTTGATGGATTGTTCCAACATAATCATGGTACGACGTACAGAAATGTAGCGCCAATCTTGGCTATTGCCGTCCAAAGTTCTCGCACCCCATACCAATACGCCTTTACCCATAAAGCCTCTAATAGCATTGATGGCTTTACCATTCAAAGGAAGGTTTAAATCTTCTTGTTCTTCGTTGTTGATATTTACGGTTGGAGCAACAACAGAAGAAAGACTGATATTTGCAGGAGACTGGTGTACCCCAACAGTGCTATCCACAAGAGAATAAATGCCTGCCATACACGCACTTGGAGGAAGCAAATTCATTTCAAGGCGTAAATCTTTCAAAATATCTTTGAAGGTAGGACTCACTGCCGATAATGTATTGGAAACCGTTTCTACATCTGCACCTTCATCAGACAATTGTTCGATAACAGCTTTGATTTCATCGTGTCTTTTCTGAGGAATCAAACCTGCTTCCAACTGCTGTTCTGCTTCTTTGTTCAAGATAGCTGATAGACCGTCAATGTTACTGATGTTGGTATAGTCGATTTCATCTGCTTGAACAATTGTAGTGCTCAACCAAGGGTAGTATGCAGCAGCATAGTTGAGGAAGTTGTTGCCGACTCCTTCTCTAAACTGATTAACGACATCTTCTTCGTCCAATGTACGGTCTTTGTAGCCATCATAAACATCCAAGATAGCAACCCTATCCATCAATTTGGCTGCTTGACTAACCATAGCTTGTTGAAGACTGTTGCAATCTTCTTTTTCGAGTAAGACAGCATCAGGAATAACCGTCATAGTCGGTTCATGTTCTTTCAATAGAGATTGTAATCCACCGCCCGTTTCTATATTGTTCAAGGCAGATGCTTTTACTCCATTCGAGTAATCCCCTACTGAAACGATATAACAAGGACCACCTCCATTGGCATAGAATAAGCGCATGGAGTTGAAGAGATAAAACTCTTTGCCTTCATCGGCAGTCAATTTATAACGAGTTGCTTCATCTTCTTCAATGGTGTAAGTCGTTTTGGGACCTCTACCATAGAACTCTACGAACTCAGCGAGTGAGCCGATGCGAGTAGGTTTGTTAAGTAAAGACTTTGTTCCTCGCATTGCTCTGGCTGTGTAGCCGACAAAAGCAGGAATAGCAGTTGGTACTGAAACTACGGAACTGGAGAAAGCATTCTTTTCTTGAATGTAAACGCCCGGTGTAGCGATAACTTTTGACATAATTTTTAAATTTTATTAAATAGAAACATATACTTCTGAAAAAATCTTTTGATTGTCTTTTGTTGATTGAGGCTTGATGCTCTGAACCGAAGGAGTCGGTAAATTAACTGTTATTACCACTCCTTTCCCATTCTTTTTCATCTGCAATTGAAACTTATCAATCGGATGCTCCTTCAATGGAATCGCTTCTTCGGATACTATCATTTTAGCAGCCATGCCATTCACCAAAGTCACTTCCTCTGCCTCCAAAAATGAAACTTCTTTTTTGAGAGAAGCTACTGTGTATTCTTCATTTTGTCTGCTTTTGTCCTTCGACAAGAAGAAATACTTCCATCGAGTTGACCTACTATTGAAGTGAATCACATAATCTTGTGCTGCAACTTCTTCGTTTTGAAAAGGCTGATAATCGGCTGTTACGCTATCGGTCAAACAAATGTCAATGAAACCGACATACAATTCTGGGTTCACCATAGTTGTATAAAAATCAAACACATATCCTCCATCTCCCTTCAATGTGTATTTACCCAATTCTTCATACCTCAAATTAATTGGATAACTGCTTAACTCTTCTACTTCAATATCTTTAGCCCACACTTTATTCCCTTCCATATCTTCAATCCACAACTTATTGGTTGAAATAGGCTCTTTAAATTTGTGATTGAAGTAGGGGTGACGAGCTACAATTTCGTCTTTGTCATACACAAAAGTTTCTTTGTGTATCAGTTTTTGGTTTTCTTCATTTACATTCGCCTCCATATTATTGAAGTAGTAAATATTTTTTGTGCTTGTTAGTGGCAGATTTGTATAATTGATGAAAAAAGGGTCTGCCGATTGAATTGCAAAACTTAACTTCAAATCATCATTTGATTTAAAAAGCATTTTGCCCATCTCATCACTCCTTGTCAAAACCAAACAGCCTGCTTCTTGTGGCTTGAAAATTAGCTTATAGTTTCGCATGGTTTGCCTGCATTCTTCTGTCGGAACAATATGCAATTGCCGAGGCCTCTTGTCTCCATAAAACTCATGTAACATGTTGATGCTAAATAATTTTTGAAAACTTGCAGAAGTATGTGGACTTACTACTATCATTTTATTTATTTGGAGGTGAGAAGTTAGGGGTGAGGTGTCAATTTTTATTGACTATTACCCACAAACTACTCGTTTTTTTATTATTAAAATTTCACTAAAAATTGATTTTCAAGTATCGTACTTGATTTCTATTACAATTACTAATTTTCTCTCACCTCTCACCTTCCTCCTCCAAACCGCCAACTCGCAAGCCTGCAATTTCGGAAGTGATATTATGAATTTTTCCTTCCTGTACACTAATCGTTCGAACTCGATACAAAACAGAAGGCAGATACTTTGCGCCAATCGCCATCCAAACTCGTCCCAATTCTTCCAAATTCATACTAATCAGCTCAACAATTACCTTATCTGCATGACGAGGCAACATAGGTGTATTCCGGTGGTCGAAGGTCATTTTTCCTTGAAAAAAACCAATGACTCCCGATATAAATTTGAGTGCCTCATTGTAGTTTTTTGTATTGAAGTACGCCGAAAACAACACATACAAATTAATATTTATAGGCGCATTCATCCCAACTACTGACGAATGTGAACCTCCGCTTCGAGCAGGATCTTTTTCGATATTTACCAAAGTAACAATCACTTTGTTTTCTTCTGGTATCGAAATCGTTCCGTCTTGATTCACCACACTTGACAATATTACCTTGTCCTCATTGAGGTCAAATTTGAGTTTGAAAAACTCATTTAGTTCATCTGCAATGACGGGTAATATTTCGTGAATCATACTTTTTTGTGTTTGTGTATTTTAGGTTGATAATTGTGCTTGGGTGTTTGTGTTGATAATTGTGTTTGTGTGTTTATGTGTTTGTGTTGATAACACTTGCATCCATGAGTACTTAAACACAATTATCAAGATGAACACAACCTACTCTTCGGGTACTGCCAAGTCATCTTCTCCTGTCAATATCAACTTGATGGAGGCGTACACAATCCTTGTCAAGTAAATACCAATAAAGCTCAAAATATAGCCCAAAAAGAATAATTTGGTTGCAAACACTTCTTCATCTTGTGTATAAATTGTTGTTTCAGCTGTCAAACCCAACATCCACAGAAAAAGGAATGCCAAAGGAATCGACAAAACCAATGCTCCAATAAACCACAAAAATTCTCTTGCAAGGACTTTTTTCATTGATTATCAAATTAATACTTAGAAATTTTGCTTTCTTATTCAAGAGTTTTCCTAAGGAACATATCGCCCTCTATAAAAGAGTATTTTCTTTAGAATAGAGGTAATGACCCAACCAATCAAGAGTCCCAAAACAAATATCATTATTCGATTGTCTATCCACCCCAAGAGCCATAACAATAAGGCAGCCAAAAGTATCAATAAAACCGTATAAAATATTTGAAAGGTAGGACTGTAAAACAATACTTCTCGAACTCGCCAATCGAACAGAGAAAGTAAAAATCCTATCAGTGCAAATAGCAATAAAAATGCAGTACAAGCAATAAGTAGGTTCCGATATCTTGCCAAAAAATCTCCAAAACTCCATGGTTGATTCGCTATTCGCTCCCTCGTATATTTCCATCCGATACCTCGCCACAATTCAATGTAACCGTTGTCATAACCCAATGCCCAGATTCCAATTCCTCGAAGTTTCTCGTCATTGACCCAATTGTATTTTTTACTCAAACTCTTCTCATTGTCAAACCAACAACGTTTGTACACTCCGTTTTCTACTATATCATAGTAATAACTCGTACTTTCTTCGTCATACTTAGGTGTATAATTACTACTGTACTTGGCTTGCACATCCCGATACGCCAAATAACCATCAAATTTGGCATCTTTAGCGTTTCGATTTTTATCGGCATAACTCCAAACACCTCCATAATGCGGCAATCCCATGATGATTTTAGAAGCCTTCGCTCCTTTATCTTTGTAGGTCTTCAATGTTTTTGGAAGGTTGAATTCTTTATCTCCTTTGGGAATTGATAAGGTAGGACTGTAAGTTTTGTTTTCTTGTTCATAATTATAAATCCATTCAATTAATTTCGGTGTATGAAAATAGTTTTCTATATCTTCTTTTTTTTGTCCAACTTCACCATATTTATACAAAAATGTTAATAGTTCTTTTAATAAATTAGGACAAAAAACAGCTGATAAAAATACAGAATCTCTATTAAAATGATTTAAGC
>JBMYXW010000003.1:0-19124 GCA_049608825.1 Chitinophagales bacterium | reverse complement strand
ATTATTGCATAGTAGTGTCCCAGTTAAGACAGCGTAATGTCATAAAATCTTAGTTATTTTGTCCAAAGTTAAAAATCTCCTTTAGAATGAAAGATACTTGTTTGAAAACTGCCATACTTTTGTTCACCCAAAAAACTCATAATGTGATAGGCACTAATAATTTGGTGCAAACTATTAAGCATAATGACAGCGACATATTGGTAAAAATATTGGGGCAACACCTCATGAAAACTGCTGAAGCGACAGGTTTACCTGTTTACAAGTTAGATGAACACGTTCTGCAAGAAGAAAGCTTTGGATCTAAACTCGCCTATGCTTTTGACCAACTTTTTGAGATGGATTATGAGGAAGTTATTGTAATTGGCAATGATTATTTGAATATTTCTACCGAAACGTTGATTTCTGCTCAAGATTTATTGAAGTCAAAAGATGTCGTAATTGGACCAACTTTCGATGGAGGAAGTTATTTATTTGGGTGTTCCAAATATGCGTATCCTCATGCGGACTTATTGGAACTTCGATGGGGAACGAATCATTTGTTTGAAGATGTGGTAATGAGTGCTGCAATAGACAACTTGAGCATTGGTTTTTTGCCGACTGAAGTAGTGATGGATTCACCGAGCGATTTTCAATTATGTCTCCAAAAATACCCTCCTTTTGAGAGCTTAACCGCACAAATTGAAGATACGTTGGATGCTTTTGAAGCCTCTACTTTCAGCCAAGGTTTGCCTGAATATATTGACCAACGTATTTTTTACAAACCTACCTATACCTTGTCTATGCCTATTTCTGATGACGACGATGCCTTTCAATTTTGTTTAAACTAAACATTGTCACCTAATAAACGTTTTTAGTGTGTCGTTGGGAAAATAAATACGCTGTTGGGAAAGTTATTTTGTCGCCTGCTATATATATATTGTTGAAGTCCTTTAAAGTCTAAAAATACAACTATATTTAACTATTCAACTAGAAACATCAAAACTATTGAATGTCAATCTGAATAACTAATTTTGCTATTGATTAGTTTCATACTTGATAGTAAATTATATGTTCAATTTATTTGGTTATACTACTAAGGACATTGTTGATGGAATTAAAAATAGAGACATTAAGGTTTTTAAGTATTTGGATAAGAAGTTTCGAAAGATAGTTATTGCTCATGTACGAAAAAACAATTCAAATAATCCTCAACAAGATGGTGACGATTTATACAATGAAGCTATAATAGAGATTATTAGAGTAGTAGATAGTAAAGAAAATACATATTTTACTAATTTTGGTGGATTTTTTTATAGTGTTTATCAACGAAAATGGATTAAAATCCTAAATAAAAGGAAAGAAAGCCCACCCTTGAAATATGATTGGTGGGATATCCCAGTAGAAGAGGACATTAACAAAGAATATCTTAAATTCTTATACAGTTATATTTCTTTACTAAAAAGTATAACTTGTCAAGAAATACTAGATTTAACTATAAAAGGTTACAACCAAAAAGAAATAGCAAAAGAACTGAAAATGAGTCATAGTGCAGTAAGAAAACAAAAAGGTAGATGTGTAAAAACACTGGAAAAATTGATAAGAGATGATAGAAAATGATAGGGGGAACATTTCACTAAAAAGGTTTTGATGAAAATTTGTAGAAGGTGTAAGAAGAAAGTTTATACAGTCATGATTAAGCCCTTGATTATTTTTTATTTAATTCACTAAAACATGTGTTATGCGTGGTTCACAATCAAATAAAGGTACGAGACGTAGTACTGAAGATATAGTAATAGACTATTTAGATAATGAATTAACTCCTCAACAAAAGGTAGAATTTGAGAAAAGAATGAAGCAAGATACAGAGTTATCTGAATCTGTTCGACTCCAAAGACAAATCAAATATGCCTTTGAAAATCCTCACCTAAAAGACGATATTGCACTAATTGAGAACGCCCGAAAATCTGTTAAAGCAGAAAAAATATTTTCTAAACGAACTGTATTAAGAGTAGCTGCTTTTATTGCTTTGATAGTTGTGGCAACATTTCTTTTGATTCTTATACAAACAGGATAATACCAAAAGAAAAAATTAAATCGTGATTTGTATTAACTCTTAACTCTTTCCGACACTTTCCTTTTGCCAACTTCATAAAAATACTGGACTCCTACAAAGACAGCCAAGACATAAGCCATTGTCAATAAGGAAAGCCCCAAACTCCAAGTATGATTTAGAAAGTGCGAAACAATAAAATAGGTGAAAATGACAGTTAAAGTTGCCAAACCTACAAAAACCCATGCTACTTGATTGTCTTTCAATCCACAATAAACAAGGTGATGTGTTGTATGATCTCGTCCACCTACAAATGGGGATTGTCCACGTCGAATACGGCGCACAAAAACCGTGGTTGTATCCATAATCGGCAACATGAATATTAAGATAGGCAATACAAACTGTTGAAGAGACAAACCTATGGTATTGGTCATTTCTCCTCGAAATTGCCACATATACAAAATACTGATAACCGACAAAAATGCACCCAAAAACTGACTTCCCGAATCTCCCATATACATTTTGGAGGGATGCCAATTGAAGTATAAGTAACTCACCAAAGCAGCCAAAACTCCTACAATGACAATAACATAAAAGCCTGCAAGTGCGCCTTGTAGATACAAAACAACCAATGCTGCTAAGAGAATAAAGGCTGATACACTGGCTGTTATGCCATCCATATTATCGAGCATATTGATAGAATTCATTACTCCTACTACCCAAAAAGTAGTGAAAAGTATGTCTATTAACCAAATGTTGGTAATCGGAATTACAACTCCCATTGCTATCATCACCGCTGCACAAGCGAGCTGTCCCAAAAATTTGAAGCGAGGAGGTGTATTGTAAGAATCATCCACTAAGCCCACAATGAAGCCCAGACTTGCACTACCTAGAAGTGCCAAGAGTTCACTATTAAAAAAAGTTTCGGAGTGAAAAGGGAGCAGGAAATAGGAGCAGATAGAGAGCAAAAAGAGCATAAAAAAGCAGAATCCGCCAATTTTGGGTTTTGTTTGAGATGCCCATCGAACCAAATTTTCTTCTCCATTCTGTTGGCGTGTACCAATGTTTTTGAGAAATTTCAAAAAAAGCAAACTCAATACAATCGTAAAAAATACTGCTACCACAAAAAAAAGGGCATAGGTAGCTAATTGAAAGGGAATACTGTTGAAGTTAAAGTCGCTTAAATTCATACTAAATACAGCAAAATTAAATGAAGGGTGGTTTGTTCTTCATACAAAAATATAAATGAGACATTGAAAACTAATCACCAGTCACCAATATACCAACCACCGTACTACCGCATAAAATCATTACTGCGTTTGGTGGATACTGTTGCAGTTTCCAATGCCAAAGGAGCATTTCTTACACTGTTAGTTGTTATGGAAATTGCAGATGGGATAGGAGAAGAAGGTACAGAATACATTTTTTTGTAAGTAGAAGCGTGCTTATAAAGCAACTTATCATATAGTTGTGCCATATCTCCAGTTAGGCGTTGATAACTGTATTTTTGGGCAACATATTGATAACCATCTTGTCCCATTTGATTTCTAAGGGTAGTGTTTTCAACCAATTCTTGTAAATTATGGGCAAAACTTTCTACACATTTAGATGGAGATAACAAAGCAGTTCTATTCGGAATCACCACATCTTTGACTCCTCCAACATTGGTCGTTACAATAGGCTTATTAGCAGCTTGTGCTTCAATAAGACTCACAGGTGTGCCTTCATTGAGCGAACTCAATGCCACAACATCTACACCCGCATATACTTCATCGACATCCGTAATCCAAGAGGTGAATGTCAAAGGAGCTTTGTGAAAGTTTTCAGGAGTTGCAAAAGGAATGTTCAATTCGGTAGCCAAATTTTCCATATTCGCCCTTTCTTCACCACCACCTACAATGAATGCTCTAATTTTTTGCGAGCTATTATTGAGTAATTGTTTCAACGCATTGAGAAACAACGAATGGTTTTTGATAGGAACAAGACGACCAACAATAGCTATGGCTACTTCATCGTCTGCAATCTGGTATTTTTGACGAAAATCAATTCGCTTATCTATTTGGTTGTCCTGAAATTTGGAAAGGTCAAAACCCAAAGGAACAACTTCAATGTGATTGGGATTACAAACTCGGTAGTCTTCACTCAATTCCTTCTTTTGTTTGGGGCTAATCGCTACAATCTTACTGCTATGTTTTGCTAAATAACGTTCTACTTCCAAATAAAAGCGAGTTTTGAGCGCACCAAAATAGGAGTGAAACACATGACCATGAAAAGTGTGAACAATCACAGGTACGCCACATTCTTTTGCCGCCAATCGCCCCAAAGCACCTGATTTTGCAGCATGTGTATGAACGATGTCGGGCTTGTATTCTTGAATGATTTTTTTGATGTCTTGGTAGGCAGCATAATCTTTCCGAGGGTGAACCGAACGATACATATTGGGTATGTATTGGGGCTTCAATCCCATTTTATTGAGGATAAATTCTGAGCTTGCTTCCGATTCCCCCTTCATTCCTGCCACTATCCTTGTCTCAAAGGAAGGAGACAAATGTTTGGATAATAAAGCAACATTGAAGGTTGGACCACCTAAATTCAAACGGTTGATAATACGTAAAATTTTGGGCATGTACCACTTGTTTAGTTCAATAATGGAATTGTGACTAATTGCAGCAAAGTATTTTTTGAGAAATATTTCATTACAATTATTGTACAGAAACAAATGTACGAAAAACTGTCATTTTGCCGTGTTTTTTCTGAAAAAAATATCCTTAGACTTCTGATTTTTTTTGAGGCTGAGAATCCTTCAAAAAGGCTTGAACTTATAATAATTAATTGATTATCAGCTTATATACCCAACTACTCAGAACATTGAAGGCTTTATAAATGCCCCTTTGACTACTAACTTTTTCTTTGAAGAAAATAGTTGGGTTATTTTCTTGTATTGACCAAAAAAAAATAGGCAGTTAGTTTCACTGAAACCAACTGCCCATTTAGTACTAGAACAACCGAATCGGCTATTCATTACCTATGTCTTAAATTGCGTTGTGCGAATTAATAACCCAATCCCAAAGAAGAAAGAGTTTCTTTGTTCAAGTTACCCAATGGCAAACCTTTAGACTGTTGGTATTTAGTCAAAGCGGATCTTGTTTGACCACCCATTACACCGTCAATAGGACCTGGCTCGTAACCTTTGTCTTTCAAGGCTTGTTGAACACGACGAATCACACCAGGAGTTGTATCAGCAGCACAAAGAATTTCTACCCATTGAGTAAATCCACCAGCACGAACCAATTGTTGCTCGTTTACAGTTTTGTACTCAGCAGGAATCAAAACTTCATTTGTTCTTGCAGGAGATACCAACATACGTTTTTTGATAGTCGTATATTCAGCAGGAATTGCCACTTCTCTTACCGTAGCAGGAGAAACCAATACACGCTTCTTGATAGTTTTGTATTCAGCAGGAACTTCTACTACATTAGAGCTACCAGGGTTAGCCAATACTTGCTTAGAAACTGTTTTGTATTTAGCAGGAATTTCTTCCCAACACATTACATAACAATCTTCTGGGTTAGCAGAAAAACAGTTAGGTGTTTTCTTTTTCTTTACCCATTGACCAACAGCAGGCTGAATCAATACTCTTTCAGAAGTTGTCGTGTACTTTGGAGAAGAATCAACTACTCTTGTAGAAGCTTCTTTGATCATCACTCTTTCTGTAACCGTTTCGTAAACAGCAGGAACAGGAATCAATTTCTTTGAAGCTTCTTTAATCAAAACTTGCTCAGATCTGGTTTCGTAAACAGCAGGAACACTTGATTTTTTAGTAGAAGCTTCTTTGATTAACACTTGACGGCTAACCGTTTCGTATTGATCAGCAATTTTACATTTCGCATAACAAGTACCATAGTTCGTTGGAACAGGAGGCATGTTTTCGTAAGCGTTTTGTGCAATAGCAACGGTGCTAACACAAAGTAAGACCAATAAAGCATTGAAGAGTCTTGTTTTGAACATAGCTATATGTTTAAATTAAGTTAAAAAAATAAATGAATTTTATTTGTATAAAACCCTAAAACAAACCTTTGGACACAAAAAAAACCAAAAGTCACAGGATTATTATATTTTGCTTTAAATTTACAAGGGGTTAGATTAGGGAACTTCAATTAGTTGAAGGTGCTTAAAAGTGTTAAAAAGATATTAAGGAGACTAAATTTTGGGTAAATTTAACAAAAATTGCATTAATGGACAGGAATTTTACATTAAATCAAATAAATTTTTCACTCCCACGATTCTTTTTACCGTAAAACCCTCTGCAAATTGGCATCCTGCTTGTTTGCCTACTTCTCGATTTCGGGCGATTATTCTCTCTATATAATCAGGATTTGATATGTAAGTTTCGACTTCATCAGAGTTTATTTTATATTGTTCATTGTGTACTTGTGAAACATAAGCTTTGGTCGCTTCAATTTTTTTGTCCATGTAATCCGAAATATCTACCACAAAAGTAGGTGCAATATAAGTGTCCTGCAAATAATGATACACTACCTTGGGACGCCAAGCCTCTTGCAAATTTCCTTTTTCATCCAATGTTTCGATTTTTCGCAAGCCCGACAAAAAACACGCATCTGCTATCAAATCGGCCGACCGTCCATGGTCAGGATGTCGGTCATAGATGGCTGGAGCCAAGATGATTTGTGGGCGATATTTGCGGATTTTTTTGATAACCGCTATTTTGTGCATACTGTCATTCGTAAAAAAACCATCAGCAAACCCCAAATTTTCTCTAATCGTCAAACCCATAATTTCGGCAGCATGATTGGCTTCTTTATAGCGTTGTGCAGGTGTTCCTCTCGTTCCCAATTCTCCTCTGGTGAGGTCAATCACTCCGACTTTTTTCCCTTGGTGAACATGACTGACTATAGTACCAGCACAAGAAAATTCAACATCGTCAGGATGTGCTCCAAAAGCTAATATATCTAATAATTGCATGGTGGTTTTTTTTATAAACTGGAAAACAAGTAGAAATACACTGTCTTTACTCGCAATAATACAAATAAAACGCAATATGGCTTAAAAAATCAAATCTATTCTGCAATTTTGTTTTTAAACCTATTTCAAGAATGAAAATAAAACCACAGATTCCTCTTCCTTTTTCTGCAATCGAATGGAATGAAAGTCTTGCTGCGTGGACAGTATGGCGTTATGAGGATGTAAATGCGATTCTCAAAGATTTTCGATTTTCTGCAAATGTCACTTCAACAGCGAATTCTTCTGAAGGTATTCCACCTACTGATTTCAATCACACTGCTTATCGTCCTCATTTCTCACGAACGATTCAAAAAAAATCGGCTTGGGTAAAATTGCAGATGAAAAAATCTGCTGAGAAGTTTTGTAAGCCTCCAAAAGTAGGAGAGGAGTTTGATTTTCAACAAAAAATCGTATTACCATGTTGTTGTGATATAGTAAAAACGCTGATGGGAATTGAAGCTGAAAAAGAAGAAATGGATTGCTTACTACAGTATGCAAATGCCGTTTTTTTGATGAATGAAAACAACGCCAACAAGCCCGAAGCAGAAAATGCTACATTAGGTCTTTCCCAATTTTTCCTTCAATTGATGGAAAAACGAAAACGATTTCCCAAAGACGATTTGGTAAGCCTTTTGGCACAAAATGGGCAAGCAAATTCTTTGTTTCTATCACCAATCATTCAGATGTTTGTAGGTTTTACAACATCCTTACCTCTTTTGCTTGGCAATGTATTTTTGACATTATTGGCACAGCCGATTTTGACTCAAAAATTTGTAGGGCAATCTAATCAGTGGCTCAATGAAATACTACGTTATGCGGGACCTGCTCAGTTCGTGTATCGTTTGGCAACTGTCGATACAAAGGTGGGTGAACATACTTTCAAGCGTGGAGATAGACTGGCTTTGTTACTTTCCCATGCCAATCGTGATTCGAGTATTTTTAAAGCCTCCAATTCGTTGAATTTGAAGGAGAATAAAGGAATCCATTTAAGTTTGGGCATAGGCGCACATGCTTGTTTGGGTTCACCTTTGATTAGAGATGCCTCTATGATTTTGCCACACACTTTTTTGAAGGATTTGGGAAATTCAGAACCAAGTATTGTTGAAGTGAGTTTTGGAGGAAGTCGGGCGATTTGTGGGGTGACGGCATTGAAGGTGAAGATTTGATTGAAATAAAAAAGGTCATCAAAAACACTGGACTACAAAGTGTTTTGAGGACCTTTTTTACTTTTGAATGTATTGTTAGCTTATTCAAAATTTATCATTCAGCATTCAAAATTGTGCAAGTATCTACTTACTTATGCGTATGCCCATCTTCTTTGTGTTCAGCATTCAACACATATTCCATTCCGCAAGCAGGACATTTTCCCGCAGCAGCACTGCCACTGTCTTTGCAGTGCATTGGACAAACATAAGTAGAACCATACTCTTTGCTCGTCATATCAACACCACCATGATTGTGACCTTCGTGACTGCTATGGTCGTGTCCCTCATGTGAACCATGGTTGTGACCTTCATGTGCATCGTGATTGTGTCCTTCGTGGCTATCTTTTGCTTTTTCTTCCGTTTTGTGGTCGTGATTGTGACCATCCTCATGGCTGTGCGAACCTTCTCCACCACAGGCAGTAAGCGTGAACGCAACCAAACCCATGACTAAGAAACTCATTAAAAATCTGAAATTTGTCTTGGTATTCATATTTTTGAAAATTATATGGTGATTGGAAATTTCATTTCAATAGGTGAAAAATCACCTGCAATATACCCATTAATGTTTGAATTAAAAACTCCGCTTCACTCGCCTCAATTTACTCTCCTTCAATACAGGCAGTGCATCAAAAAACTTCAATTCAACCCCTTCAATTCCATACTCTTCAAAAAGTTGTTCAAAAGAAATTTGTAGTTTTTTTTGGTCAGCCCTAAAATGGGGAGTATGTATAAAAATATGGATTTGCTGCAAAGAAATTTGTTCCACCACATATTCTTCAATAGCGGTATCTGGTAGGATGACCGCCCTTCGGATAAAATCTGGATAAATATGGATGGTTTTGCCCTGCCTATTTTTGAAGTAAAAAACATCATCGGCTCGTCCTTCAATGTGGTCAATAGCCTGAAAAATCGAACCACAAGGACAAGGTTCTTTTTTGTCTATTACGATATCATTCAGTAAATAGCGAATGATGGGTTGTCCTGTTCGATTGAAGTCGGTGATGATGGGATGGTATCGGCGTTTTTCGGCATCAACGTATTGTTTTTCGATTTTCACCACATCCTCATTGAAGTGAAGCGTACCGTATTTGCAACTCACCGCCAAAAAACCTTCTGTACATTGATAGGCTTGGTGAATGGTTTGTTCAAAGACGGATTGGATAAAATCAGCATCTTTCTGCTCCAAAACCTCCGCCACAGAAAGTATTTTTTCGGGTTGAATATTTATCATTTTACTCCGCTGTGTTTGTGCAATATTTCGCAAAACTGATGCAGGTGCAACGAGTATATGAGGCTGATAGTTATTTAGTTTTTGCAAATTGTGTTCAGAGCTTTCTTTGAGGTCAAAAAACTCAAAGCGAAATAGCAGCGATTGCATCGAGTTGTAGAGGTTGCTGTTGGCTCGCAGAAAAAACGCAATCCTTCGCTTTCTGAATTGAAGAGGAGACAATATTTTGTACAAAACATACGCCACCCATGCTGCTCGTTCTTTGGGCGTTACCAAAAACAAGCCTCTATTGCCAGAAGTACCCGAAGACAAGCCTATGGTGATATTGCCTATTGTTGGGCTGAAATCTCGACTCGTTTCTGCTTTTGATGCTACTGAAAGTGCCTCTTTTTTTTTGATTCCCAGTGTATTAATGTAGTCAAATTCCTGCATCCACTGTTTTTTTTGAATAGCAGGAAACTGTTGCCAAGCAGTGTGTTTTTGGATTTGTTGTTTGTAGAAAGTGGACTTTGTTCGGATTTTCTTCAATAAAATTTGAATCTGTTGCTCTTGCCATGCTTCCAGATATTGTCTATTGGAGAAGGTTTTACGGAGGCGCAATTGGAGGTAGTGTCGAAGAATATTGAAGTAAAACATTTTGAGTGATTGGAGTTAGGCATTTATGACTTGAATGCAAGTTATGTTTATCACCGTTTTCGGAATAATTATAAATAGGTTAATCTCTCACCACACTCACCCTACCACATTTTCCAGTCGGACAAACAGGACAATCTGCCGCCAATTGAAGTGCCAAATCCAAGTAGTATTTTCCTTCAATGGTCAAATGATTCACAGGATTCAACCAACTCGAAGCAGGTGCAGGAAGCGCACCTCCATTGTCCGAATTGGCATACAAAGCATCCATATAATATCCCAAAAATACCCGTTTGCCATGTCCTGCTGCAATGCCCGTCAAAGCATCGCTTTCGTCATAAGCAAACAAAACACCGTCCTGTCCTGCTGCTTGGTCGCCTGCATCCATCCACAAATGTACAGTCGCCCCTGCAAGATAATCGGCTTTTAGCATTGTTTCATTGTAGGTCGAATTGGGGTTGTCAAAATTGTAAATCGTTACAGAAGTTGTATTGTCTGTGTGGGCGTTGCCTTGACTTTCAGCACCTTCACCCGCTGACATTCCCAATTCATCCGAAATATCATAATTACCGTTCAAAATCGGAATCGAAAGGTCTTTGATGGCAGTTATCAAATCGGCTGCAATATAGGCTTCGGTACTTGGAGAAATGAAAATCAAATCGTAGTCATTGAAGTCTATCGCCAATGTTTGGCTATCGTCATTGGGGTCATACAAGCCCAATCCACTTCCATCGGCTTTTGTCAAGGCAGGCGTAATGGTGTGTGTGCCATTGATTTGGTCGATATACTCAATCATCCCATGATCCCAGGGGTCGGCATCTATTTCTTTTTGGATGCTACACAAATAGAGTATATCACAAGTGATTTCATCGCTTGAACAAGCTGTGGGCGAATCGTAGGTATCGGCATCACTGCAAGTTGTTTCGGTATCAAATTGTGCCGTTATTGCATTGCCTGTGCTACCATCTGCTGGAATATTGAAGCGAATCGTTTGGGGGGAAGTCAGTCCACTCGCAACATGAATGATTTCTGTTTTTCCATTGAGTGTCACTTCAATATTTTCGTTTATTGGTGTTTGCGACCAAGTGACAGTTACGTCCACCGTTGCCACATCCATATAGGGATGGTCAATACAAGAACTGACCACAACATTGGAGATACTCAAAGCACATGGAATGGCTCTAAAGCTGAAATCATTTGTGTAATAGGCTTTCAAATCACTCGTTGGGTCTGCAATGCCTCCGATAAGTGTTCCGTGGTCGCTTTCTCCAAAATTAGCATTGGCATTGTTGCCGCCATCTGCTGCCAAAGTAATCACATTGCTGCGAACACGCCCCGAATCACTCGTTCCCACACCATTGTCGTCGCTGTCGAGTTGGTTGGGCGTTGGAGTGGAGGCAATGTCGTCAGAGGATTGGAAAGTGTTGGGAATTTCTACTTCTATGATGTAATCACCAGCCGTTAGTGCATAGAATAAATACCGTCCGTTGGCATCCGTTGAAGTAGTATCTAAATAGGTTGTGCCGTCTGTTCCGTCAATCAAATAAACGGTGACATTGGAGAAAATCCCTTCGCTGTTGTTGTACAAGCCATCGTTGTTGGCATCGTTCCACACCAAATTTCCCAAAGACAACAAACCACACAAACCTGCGTCAATATCGGTGATGTTTTGACCGTCCGTTGGCGTAATGCTTGAAGTCGTGACACCTGTTGCAGGATTGAAGTCCATGTCTGCGCCCGCACTTGTGAAAGTAGTGGTGATATTTGGCGGAAGCACTGCAATATTGTAGGTTTCGTTTGGAGGAATATTGGAGAAAGTGTAATCTCCATTTCCATCCGTCAAAACGGTTTGAATCACAAAACCCAAGTTGTCCAACAATTGAACGGTCACTCCTGCAATGGCAGGGTCGCCACCTCCTCTTACGCCACCTGCACAATCCAAATCATCCCAAATTGTTCCTGAAATGCTTGCAGGATTGGGAGGAATTGCTTTCAAGCCTGCATCAATCGTGACAATGGCATCGCAGGAATTGACCACAAATAAGTCTGTCGTTCCATCGCTGTTCACATCACTGTCATTGAAGTCGTTGCCCGTTACATCTTTTGAAGTAAAAACAAACCCAGGAGGGTAAGTCGAAAATTGGAGGTAGTAAGTGCCTGGTGGAACATTGGAAAAAAGATATTTTCCATCGGCATCGGTTGTTTCGGTATCTATGAGATTGTCCTCAACATCGTATAATTCAACGGTAACGTTTAGAATGCCATCTTCGCCTCCATCTTGGTCACCCTCTCCGTCCGTATCTTCCCAAACATAATCACCAACAGTAGCTGTTTTGTAAAAACCAAAATCAAAACTTCCATCTTTCTCTCCTGCTACTGGGCTTGTTGCTGCAATTTCGGGATAATTGTCAGTGTCCAAACCCTCCAAATTGCTCAAAACCGCATCTGAATCCAAGGCATCATCTCCAATATTGAGTCCAGTCAAGGTGAAATTGGACAATGCACCTACTCCAATAAAATCACTTGCTTTGTCCAATCGAATAATGTAATTCGTACTTGGATCTAAGCCAAAAAAACAATAGAATCCATTTTGGTCTGTGGTAGTTGTGACGGGAATTTGTTCCGTCACCCCATTGTTGACCACATCTTCGGTCACAGGCGTTCCGTCAGCATTGTAGAGGCTCACCGTGATTCCACTGAAAACCGCTTCACCAATATCTTGTAGTCCATTGGCGTTTTCATCGTGCCAAATATAGTTGCCCAAAGCTGCAAAACTATTCGGGTCAATCATTTTCAGACCTACTTTGATGGTTTCCGTACTCAGTAATTCTGTATCATCGGTTTGAGTAGCGGTATAACCAAAAGAGTTCCAAGATATTTCACCATCTGTTTTATCAGCTTCTCCGTCCAATTGTTTTACCTGAACGGTGATTTTGATGTATTCTCCAAAGGTTAGAGGGTTTATAGTATTTGACCATCGAAAGGCAAAAGACCTTGCTCCAGTCGCTGCTGTTCCCGCAGCAAAGGCATCACAACTTGTTGTACCATCTTCACCAATCGTACCGTCAATTTTGATTTGACTGCTACCGTCCAAATAGCAAGTATTGGTGGAGGAAGAATACAAAACACCATCTGCTCCCAAGTCACCACTTGCATCAATCAAACCCGTTCCTGCTTGAAAGCGTTCAACAGTAATATCTCCTGTTAGTTCCATACTCCAATCAGAGCCTCTTGCAGTACCACTCAACAAATCTTCGTCATTGATGAAAGGCAAAATATCCACCAAATCAATTTGTTTGATTTCTTCAAATTTGTGGTTATAGACATACATTTCATACGTACCATTTCCATTCAAATCGGTGTTACCCACTTGTGGATAACGACTAAAATCATTGTCCAATGTGCCTTTTACGTATTTGGCACTGTTCAAATCACCTCCAGAAGAAGGAACATCGTAATCTCCCCCTAGAGTTTGAGAGGACACACATTCAAAGTTTCGGGTATTTAGGAAAGTGGAATTGTCTATTGTTTTGAAGGTGAAATCATTGTCAAAACGAGTCGGAAGAGGTACACTCAAGTCATAACGGGTTGAGAAGTCAATATTCACAGAATTGATTACATTACCATAAGCTGAAGGGTCTTTGGCAAATGTGCAATTCGGAAATTCCCATCTCAGCATTGTTTGTCCTGTTCCATTGTAGTTTGGAATACGTGTAAAAATAGGATTTATACAACCTGGATCTGTGGCATTGGATGAACCTCCTGTAATAACCCAATAGTTGGGCTTGTCAGGGTCTATGATAAAATCTAAGCCTAGCTCCAATAGGTCTTCAATAATAAACCCACTCAAATCAGCCGATGAAGTACCTGGTTGTATGGCTTGAATTTGCCATTGAATATCCATGGGGTCTTTATATAAATAGGGATAATTTGTGTCCACATTGTTTCGAGTAGTCAATAATTCACTTCCCAAACTTCTAGATGATTGGGCACTTTTATTGAGGGTAAGTGTCGGCTTATCGGTTACAAAAACTTCTCCACAATCTGTATCCCAATCGGGATTGTTGGAATATGCACAGTTCTGAACATAGGTATTGGGAGGATAATCTTCGTCAGCATACAAAGACATGCTTACCGTAAAAGTTGAATTGCCTGTTGCAGGGGTAATAAGTTTGAATCTTTGAATAGGTGCTACTCTCCAAGTTGTCCCATCTTGGAACGGTCCGATTTCTGCAAGATTGCAGCCAGTAGGATTGTTGCTTCCATCCAATAAAGGGTCTCCTATATTGAAGGTATTAAACCAATCTTCTAGCCATGAGTAGCCTCCTCCAATGTCCTGCCAACCATTGCCACAGTCAATTTCCAATGACCAACCTGTTGGAATTCTGACATTTCCCAAACGTGTTCCATCAGGAATGGTGTCTATAATTTCAAAACTACTAACATGAGCAGGTACTACAATATTATAAGCCACCCAATGTCCTTGCCCTGTAAATGAATAGGGACTCATGTGACTTTTGCTAAAACTACTCGTAGGCGGAGGGCTTGCTACGACACATTCCTTCAGTGTAGGAACGGTCACATTCGTAGGAGCAGTTGCCGTTTCGGTGGTGATTGTTGGTGGAGCTTCTCCATCGTCTGCTGTAAAAACAGGCAATTGCACCATATCGACCAAATTACCTGCGGTTTCTACGGTTTCACCTTCGCATTTGAAGCGCACACCTACGACAAAACTACCTGTCGAACCTGCCGCCAATGCTCCCGAAGGTGCGCCTGCACTTGGAGGAGAACGCAATTCGACTGTAAAGAGTGTACCTGTTCCATCTGTTGAAGTAGTGACATCATAGACATTTCCCAAAAATGGAGGTAAGTTCGTAATGTCTAAAGATGGGTCTAACTTGAAAGTAATCTGCGAATTGTAACAGTGTTCGGTGATGGAAGCGCATCGGTAATTGATTCGATACTCAAACACATCTGTACTACCAGGAGTAGTATTGTTTATACTGACTGATACCAATAAATTGGGTTGGGCATTGATGTTGGATTGATTGTTTATTAGACTGAAACAACTAAAAATTATCCAAGACAAAAGAATGGATAATGTAGATTGGGTAAATCTGTTTATGTTCATGGGCTTGATAATGAGAAAGATAAGATAAAATAGGTGCGATAGAATAATGTTTAGGTTGGAAATAGGATTTAACGAAGAAGGGTTAACTAAACTCTATCAAATACTATTCCAATATATTTAATGCAACAACTATAATATCCAAACTTCAAAACCAACAAAACAATTTTGTTAATCCCTTGTCACATCTACCCTTCCACATTTATCCGTAGGGCAAACAAACAACTTCAAACCAAAGTCGAAACTATGGTCGACTTCACCCGCATTTCCTGTTGTAAGCGTTGCGAAAATATAGTCTTCTGTTAGGCTACTACAAGCAGAAGCAACAGTTCCTAATTCTCCATCAGAATCAATCTGTTCTTTCGCTCCTTCTTTGGTTTTGGTGATGTCATACTGATTGCTTCCAATCGTCAACTCATTGTTTGTAGTACTCCAATTTCCACCAACTGCGCCACTGATGACGATGTAGTAAGTCGTATTGGAAGCCAAAACCGTATCAGTCTGAGCCGTGTATTCGGTCAGTTTGGTTTCGTTGAAAGCATAATTTCCGTTTGTATCAGTGGTGTCTATTGCTACAATTTCGCAAGTAGAATTGTAGAGTGTAAGAATAACATCTTCGATGGGGCTTTCACAAGCTCCTTGAATTCCATCCCCATCTGCATCGTTCCACACATAGTTTCCAATTTCGATAGGAGCAGCATTACACATATATTCTAAATCTCCCAAGCCAACTGCCTTACTAAATGAACCGTCTCCATCTACCGACTCGTAGAGTTCGTACTCTTTATTTACATCTCCATTTGTATTGTCCCACCAAGCAATTCCTCCACTTCGCAGCGCAAATGGGTCGAATACGCCTACGGTTACTTCGCCGTTTCCTGGCAATAAGGCCAAACTTCCCAAACCCGTTTCGGGGTGTCCGTGACTTGGATTGGTGATGGTCGTAAAATATTCGTCATTGCCATAAAATTCTCCTTGTGGCACAAAGTTGCCTGGATTTGTCCAAGGAGGTGAAGTATTGAAGGAGCATCCTGCCTGCCCCTCTTGTACGAGCGAACCACTTATATTGCAAAAACGAATAATGTCTCCAGCTGAAAGTCCTTGATGATCGGTATTGGAGTCTCCCAAATCAGTACTCAATTGGCGGTAGCCACTTTGCATTCCGAATCTGTCCAAGAATCCAAGAATGAGAGATCCGTCTATATCGAACTCCAAATCTGCCAAAATAGGGGAAGGGTGTGCGCCTCCTCTCCACGGCAAAATAGTGGCATCTGTATAGTCCTCTGCCCAAGGTCGCCATGCTCCTGCAATGGTTTGAGCAGGTACATCACTTTGGAAAGCAGGTTCTCTATCATAATTCATCGCCATATCTATCACCTGCGAAAATCCACCACCTGGATTGGAGGGGTCAAAAGACAAAACATAAGCATGTAAATCGTTTGCATTTTGTGAGTCTTCAGCCGAACAAACCACACCGATATATAAAAGTCCTCTATGGTACTTCAATGCCCATGGACGGTAATCAGCAGTAGTATCACAGGCAATTGCAGTTCCAGAAACCAAGTTGTCTATGGCAGTTGTGATATTGTAAACTGTTGCAGTGGCAGGGGCGGATAAAGCATTGCCTATTTCCAACTCAATGAGCGTTCTTTCGTGGAGGTTGATGGCATACAAAAAATTTCCATCGTCTGATAGGTCAATGTCTCCAATCCCTATTTTACCTACCGCTTGAAAAGCATTGATGTCTCGGTTGGCAACATTAAAATTGTTGGGTAAAGTATTGTTGGCATCGCCTCCTCGTGTATCTGCCCCTGTATTGACATTGATATAACTATTCAAATCCACAAAAAGAGAGGGTGTACCTGCTGCATTTATTTGATAGATAGCTCCTGTACCATTTTGCCCAAAACCTGAATGTCGTTTCATCACTGCACTTGCCAAAACGGTTTGTGTCTGGCGATGATAGGAAACACCCCAAGTGGCTCCAATCATTGTTCCGCCTACTTTTATTTCGGGCGGAGTGTGACCAGCTTCCCCTACCTCTCCTTCATTGTCGTTTCTAAAATAAACCAGCCAGTCAATTGCTCCAGCAGTTCCGCCTCCCGTAGGGTCGCCATTGACATAACAAGGAACAGCCAATAGAGGATTTTCTTGGCAATAATCAACAGGGCTTGCTACTCCCAAATGCACATATTCACCTGCCTCCATAAACTGAACCAATGTTCCATTATCGGATCCTGTTTGTGTAGGCGATGCCCAAGCTGCAATATTGGAGGGCAAGACAAATTCTACTCGGTATTTTGCACCTGCTAAAATGCCGCTTGTTATATCCCATTCTCCATTGGTATCTGTGGTAGTAGTTCCGACTAAGTTATTGTTACAATCATACACATTTACTTCAATACCTAATAGCCCTGGCTCTCCGCTTTCTTCTGTTCCGTTGTAATTGAAGTCCTCAAAAACCAAACCATCTAATGAGTGATTTGGAATAAGAACTTGAATGGTTGTTTCTGATGTGGTAGCAGTGCTGTGAGGAAATGAGAAGGTTTTTAGAGGCAAAAGACTAAATGCCAAAAAGGATATGATAATACAGACTTGTGTTGAATTCATGGGGGAAAGTTTTTTTCACAATGCAAAGACATTTTATTTTTTTAATGAGCATAAAATGTGTATAAACATGGTTGTACTCTACAATCATAGTTATCAAATAATGTTCCAAAAAACAATCAATTAATCACAGAAATGTAAAGTAATATTTCTGTTTAATCCCTTCCCACCAAAATGCTAATTCTCAAAGCCTCATATTGTAGTTGGTTTATAGTCAGTGGATAAATCTTTTGCTGCTCGTTTAAATACCATGAAACCTATTTCAACATTTTGCTGATTAATATGTTTACGTTGGTTTTGAAGGGATTACCTTTGGTCTTTACGAGGAAATATTTTTTCACCTCGCAACAGGCGTATAATAAAAATCCTCCAAGCGTTTGAACATCTCACTAAAGGTTCTTCGCTGAATTAATACAAAGTCCTTTCCATCGTTGATAAACGCAAAATACCGGTCAACATCAAAAGGTATTTTCTTTCCATGTTCGTCGATTTGAAATTTACTTCGGCGATTGATAGGCATATAGTGTATCACCAATTCGAGTTCCTTTCCTGTTTTTGGAGTGATGGTCATACGGGTGAAAGGTTTGGAGGCTCGAACCGAATCTATATGACGATACCCATTTTCAAATCCTTCCAAATGGATGTTTTCAAAACTATTGAGAAACTGCATCACCACAGGTTTGTTCAATTCGTCCGAGGCATTGAGTTCGACATTGCCGCCCAAAGATTCAACCACAAAAGAATCCGCAACGGCTTTGACTTCAAAGGAGGATTCTTCAAAATGAGGATATTGCACTTTTACTCCTGCCAAGTCGGATGCTTTGAAGTCCATGATTCGACGGTCACGCCATGTTTCGGGAATCGTAAAAAATCGGGTCATCAAATGCCCTTCATGCCCCAACAAATGCACCACATAAGGGTCAGCTGTTCCTTCGAGCATCATGTATGTTCCTTTGCGGGTATGTGGTGCGCCGCCCAATAAATATACTTTTGAAGCTTGTGTAGCGTCTTCTTTGAAGATGGAAACCCGTCGAACAGGTTTTTCAAAGTTTTTCATGGTGCTTTCATAGGCATCTTTTCCAATCGGATATTTTACCTTCAATTTGGTCAAGGTCTTCAAAACACGTTCAACCGCATCGGGGCGGGCTTTGTAGCCTCTATTGACTTGCCACCAATCTCCTTTTTTGTCCAATTGCAGCTTGCGACCTTCGTTGTCTTCAATGATGATTTTGGTCACAGCCGCCGTATCTTCCAATGCAAAAGCTGCGGTTG
>JBMYXW010000002.1:0-21875 GCA_049608825.1 Chitinophagales bacterium | reverse complement strand
TTCTCCTCCAATAGGTGACTCCTCCAATTTTTCCCAAACATTTCGCTTATTGCTTACGACTATTGGAGCAAGTCCTTCACAATCTTCAATCACTACTTCCACACTTGCACTGCTGTCCAATTCCGTTTGAAAACCAGGCAGCAGATTCACAAAACCACCTGCTTGGTAACGTACTCGATGATGCCTTGCCGAATCCGTCAATTCAATGTGTTGTTGGGTTGTAATGCTATCCGTTACCTGCCAAGTTCGGTTCATATTCGTGACATTGTGTGTTGGAGGATAAAGCGTAATGCTTGGAATACAATCGTCCTCACAGAGTTTGATGTGGTCTATCAAGGCTCGGAATTTTGGGGCAGGCATGGCAGTTGTATCTTGCTCAATATCCTCCAAATGCCCCCATGAACCATTGGAGGTTTGTCTCTGTCTTGCAAAAGAATAAGCCACTGCCAATTCAGAACCCCAAACCTGCAAAGAATCCATCACCTCTCGGTACAAATCGTACATTTCGGGGTGAATCTGTGCATCGTAGAGGGCTTGAAGGTAGGGTAAATTGTTGTTTCCACCTCCTGAAATGTGCTGACCGCCTTCGTAATTGATAACCGATTTTCCGAAAAGTCGAGCGTTCCAATAATCCATAATATAATCTTCCCATTGTGCATGAAAATTGTTGCGGGCATTTTCGATGATGTCCAAAGCCGTTGCGTCGTCTTCCACCGTATTTCTATTTTCTCGAAAATACCAAGTAGGTGAAAGATAGTCAAAGCTGTCTGCTCCAATTTGAGCCATCAACTGTTCACTCACTCCATTGTTTCGAGCTTGTGTTGCCAAAACTCTCTTGACTCTATCCTTTTCATCGCCATATACTTCATGCCAGATATTGAAGGTGTTTTTGGCACGTTCAGCCCCTGCTCGTCTAAAGTTCAGATTGGAGGGGGCGTTTTCTCCAACCCAATGGGTTTGTTCAAAATTTCCATTCCAAACCTCATTGGAGTATTCGAGATAAATGGTCAAATTGGGGTCTAATTGCTCCAAAAACAGGTTTGCCATTTCGATTTGGTAATCGTCCGTAGCTTGGTGAGGAACGCAAATCCAAGCATCTTTTTGGAGGAGATTGCAGAGCTGAATCATGTGTTCATACGCCACACCTGGGGTATTTGCGAGCGGATTACTGCCGTTGAAAACAGTGGTTTGGGTATTGAAGTAGGGCAAACGCCTGTCTGTCCAATCCACTTGTCGAGAATTGTTGGCTGGTCCCCAATTCATGAATCGAATGACATCAAATTGCACCAAATGCGCCAAAAATTGCGGATTGAAGGGATTTGCTGCTAAGTCATCATTTTCAAATTCGAGCCGCATCATTCGGATATTGCGAAGATGGTTGCCCAATTGAGAAGCCATCATTTGGAGTTGGACATTGTTGACCGTTTCGGTGATTTCAAATGCGATTCTGCCCATTTGGGTGTCGGTAACTGTAAATCCAAATCCATTCAAAAAAAGTGTGCCTTGACCATCGTAGAGCAGCACATAATCACCTGTTTTTAAATGCCCTGTGTCTGCCCCCAAAGATTTGCGGAAAGCCTGTGGTCCTGCATCTGTAATTTGTGGGAGTTCGATGGGATAACCTGCTGAGTCGATTTCCATTTCATGGATTTGTTCACTGTTCCAAATTGTACTTCCACCGCCAGGCCCCATTGTATAGGTGAAAAAATCACTGCCTTCCCAAAACAAATTTTTGAACGGACGTTGGGTACTCCAATAAACGGGACCGTCTAAGTTCATGCCCATTTTCAAATTGCAGGGGTCGGGATACCAATTTTCACAAGTAGTAGAATCGGTTGGAAAGTGAAGAATATAGTCGTCCATGCAACTGTTGGGTCCCTCCAATGTCAATTCATATACACTACTTGGCAAATCGAGAAATTGATTTTGATTATTCGCCTCATAGCTGATTTGTGTAACTGTGTCAATCAAAGTAGCACTGCTAAATTGGATGCCTGCTCCATAAAAGGCAAGGCTACCATCGCTGTTGCCACAAGAAGCAGGTTGGAGGACTCGAAGGGCTGAGAGACAGGGCAAATCTCCGTCTTCGTCAAAAACCGTCACTTCAAAATCTTGGTGGCTAATCAAGCCATCATTGTCTATTAGGGTCAATGTTCCTGTAAGCATACCCGTTGCAGTGTAGGTATGTTGTACCACTGCTCCCATGCCGATAGTACCATCTCCAAACGCCCATTCATAACTCTCAATCGTTCCGTCATCTGTTGAAGCAGAGGCATCTAATGTGACCAACAAAGGAACAGTTCCTTCATCTGGACTGAGGTTGATGACGGGAGTAGGTGCAGCGCAAGTTCCATCATCAAGAGTGCCGTTTACACCGTCAGGTAGTTCGCAATCGCACAAATCAAACACATCGGTATAGTGCATAAAGTCAAATTGAGAACGGGTATGGGGCGGATTAGTTCCTTGTGGATCCCAGTTGTTTGCCATCAAACCTACCTGTAAAGAATCGGGAAAATCGGGGCGTTCTTGCTCCAATAACAATACCCAATCGGTATCACCTGCGGTTTGCTTGAAAGTTCGGATAATATCGCCTACTCTACAAATCCGTATCCAACCCTCCAATTCATCGGGATTGAGATAGAGCGTAGAGACACCATCGTCTGTGTTTTTGGTTTCTGTGCCGACCCCATTAGAGTAGCTTTGCAAACCCATATTACACATAATGTAATTTTCGCTGCCTTCTGTATCAGGGTCTCGAATGAGCAAACCCGCTGAGTTGTAGTTGGAGGTAGGTGCATTGCCCAAGTCGTTTTTGTTTTGGACACTAACATAGGTAGTAACGCTGAAATTTCCGCCAATCGTTTTGTAAATCAACGGTCCCATGGTGTTGGCATACCAACCGCAATGACCAGGGCCTGGAATGAGGGTCAATTGCCCTAAAGGTGCATTGGCTACGTTTGTTCCTTCAATGAGGGAGTCATTGAGTATGAGGGTTTCGTAGTAATTGTCGGAGAGGAGACCAGAATTGTGGAGTGTCCAATTTTCTATGGAATTGGCATCGTCAAATTCGTCTGAAAAGCTGCTGAGTTGAGCATTGATTTGGAGGTGAAATGTGAATAGTAAAAAAGAAAAAGCGAAATACTTGGGTATTTGATTGCTAATCATAGGAAATGAGATTTTGAGTGAAGAATTCCCCTTATAGACGTATTGGGAAGAAATTTTGGGACAAAGTATTGTTGTTTTTAGTAAAAAAGTATATGGTTTCGCCATACGTAACTCCAGGAATGATTCCAATAGATTGTCCATTTTCGTCTTTCTTGCTTTCAAGAACATTAATCAATAAAACAGTATTTCCTTCTTCATCGTGTGTAATTCCAAACAATTCATTGAACCCATATTTAAGAAAGAAACTCCATTTGCAATCACCCGTAGGTGAGTAGTTTGAAACAATGGTATATTTAGAAGGATAGGTATAGCTCAACTGCAAATTCGTTGCGCTTGCAGCCCATTCAAAATACTGGGATTTAATAGAGTGATTACATGAAATCATCAAAACAAAAAATTTGGAAAAATTTCATATTGTTGAAAATAAATAAATTCTAATATCAATGGAGTTTTTCTTTGAATTGATTTTACTCCTCAATCAAGCCTAAAACTACACCTCCTTCCTCAATTGCATTTCCCCATATCCTCAATTCTATTCTTTTTTCCTCTATACTCAATTCTCTCACTAATCCTTGACTTAGCCTAGCAGACCCGCCTCCTTCGCTAATAGATGCTATTTCTAAAAAAGGATAATTTGCTGAATGATAAGTTGCAATTGCCAGAAATAATTCATCCACTGTCGAACTGTCTTTAGTCGCATTTTTCATCAGCATACCACTATTTGCTAAAACTATTGTATCATTCATATCTAATAAAAGATCTCATTAGAGGGCTTATAAAAAGCTATAGCCAAACAAGAAGTATCAGCATAACAGTCTAATTTATAGATTTTTACTGTATCTATTGACGAGCCACTTATTGAGTAATTGTCTTCATCATCAATAATCGACTCAAACTGGATTTGAAGCAGTTTTTGTTCTTCATTTATCGGAGGAAAAGCGAATCTACCACTTCTTGTTTCTTCCTTAACACAGCCCAAGAAAAAGCATGTACATGCTATTAATATAATAATATTTTTTTCATGTAAATAAATTTTACTTCAATTTCATTAAGTTAAGACCTAAAATTTAATTTTCATATATATATATAAGTTCTCTTAAAAACGGCTTAATTTAACGACATTAAATTTTACTTTTAATCCACCAACTCCATCCTCACCACCACCGATTTTGAAGCAGGTGTACCACTGTATTTCTCCTTCAAATTCACTGGCACCAATACATTTGCTTCTGGAAAATAAGTCGCCACACATTGACGGGGAATATCGTATTCTACAATCATAAAGGTTTCTGCAATGCGTTCTTCGCCATCATAAGAGCTGTGTAAATTCACAAAATCCCCTTGTTTCAATCCTGCTGTCTTCAAGTCTTCTCCGTTTGCCATCACTACACGCCGACCATTGGAAATCCCTCTGTATCTATCATCTAAGCCATAAATCGTTGTATTGAATTGGTCGTGACTCCGAACCGTAGCCATCAAGTATTCACCTGCCTTCAATTCGTGTTTGGGAAGTACATTGACCGTAAACTTTGCTTTGCCGACATCCGTATGGAATTTACGATTCCTCGCCCCATTCGGCAAATAAAATCCGCCATTTTGCCGCACTCGTTCATTGTAATTATCAAAGCCTTTAATCGTTTTTTCAACGGCATCCCGAATCAAATCGTAATTTTCCATCATCCCCTGCCAATCCGCATTGCCGACTTTTCCCTTCAAAGTCGCCATTGCCAAACGGCACACAATTGCAGGTTCGCTGATTAAATATTCCGAAGCAGGATGTAAGTTTCCTTGCGAACGTTGAACAACGCCCATTGAATTTTCGGTACTGACAAACTGCTTGCCGCTTTTCTGCAAATCCTCCTCCGTTCTGCCCAAGCAAGGCAAAATCAAGGCATTTTTGCCATGAATCAAGTGACTTCGATTTGGTTTGGTCGAAACGTGAACGGTCAATCTGCAATTCTGCAAACCTTTGAAATTGAGTTTGGTGTCAGCCGTTGCAGTCGCAAAATTACCGCCCATTCCAAAAAACACCATCCCTTCTTTTTCAGCCATTGCCTTGACCGCATTGTTCGTATTAAAGCCCTCTTTTTGAGGTGGTTCAAAATCAAATACTTCTTGCAGTTTTTTTCCAAATTCAGGGCGCAATTTTTCCCAAACACCCATTGTACGGTCGCCTTGTACATTGCTGTGTCCACGGACAGGACAAGTCCCACCGCCTTTGATGCCGATGCTTCCTTTGGCAAGCAAAAGATTGACCCATTCCGTAATATTTGCAACACCATTTTCGTGCTGTGTCAAACCCATTGCCCAGCAGACAATGATTCGCTCGGATTTGTGAATCATTTCTGCAGCTTTTTGGATTTCACCCAGTGCAATACCACATTGTTTCGACAAATCTTTGAGTTTGTAATTGTCCAAATCATTCACAAAAAATTCGTAGCCAGTTGTATGTCGATTGATAAACGTATGGTTGAACACCTTTCCTGGAGCTTGTCGTTCTTTTTCGGCAAGAATCTTCAAGATGGCTTTGGTCAAAGCGACATCTTCGTTGATTTTGACCTGCAAAAATAGGTTGGAAATCGGAACACCTCTATTGAAGTAGTCAGCTATTTTTTGTGGATCTTTGAACTTTATCAAGCCCGTTTCCTTCAATGGATTGATGCCAATGATTTTTGCTCCTTTTTTCTTGGCTTTTCGCAAAGCGGACATCATGCGAGGATGATTCGTTCCTGGGTTTTGACCTGCAATGATGATGAGATCGGTTTCGTAAAAATCTTCCAATTTAACCGAACCTTTGCCAATTCCCAAAGTTTGAGAAAGCGCATAGCCACTGGATTCGTGGCACATATTGGAGCAATCGGGCAGATTATTTGTGCCAAATTGACGGACAAATAATTGATACAAAAAAGCTGCTTCATTGCTTGTGCGACCAGAGGTGTAGAAAATGGCATCATCGGGACTGTCTAAATCGTTCAATTCTGCTGCAATAAACCCAAAGGCTTCCTCCCAAGAAATGGGCTGATAGTGAGTCTCTCCTTCTCTCAAAATCATTGGATGGGTGATTCTCCCTTGTTTGCCCAACCAATATTCAGAGTAGGTTTTGAGTTCCTCCACACTGTATTTTTGGAAAAATTCGGGTGTTGCCCGTGCTTTTGTCGCTTCTTCTGCAACGGCTTTCGCACCATTTTCGCAATATTCTCCCAACTTTGAACGGTGGTCATCGGAATCGGGCCAAGCACACCCAGGACAATCAAAACCTTCCATCTGATTGACACTGAACAAAGTCTTGACAGTCGTGCTGACATTCATTTCTTCAAAGCTTCGTTTGAGAGTCGTCAATATAGCAGGAATCCCTGCTGCAATCTGTTTGGCATTGCCTACCTTGATGGCTTCTTTTTTAGTAGAAGGTTGCGTTTGTATTTTTGAAGTATTTTTATTGAAGTCCATATAGGGGTTTATTGTCGAGATTTGGTGGATGCTTATTCCAGTTGGTTAACGAAGATAGAGAATTGGAGGTTTATGAAAAAATGAATAATTTTGGAAATCTTTGAAGTTTTGATATATTTGAAAACATATATGTATAATGCAGAATATGAATAATTAAGTACTCGTACAACTTTGAATGCTGAATGATAAATTTTGAATAAATTAACACTCAGTTTTTACCAAAATTATTAGGTTAAACTATTTTGCCTAATTACTTAGATAGAAAATTATTATTACCATTTTTTACTGATAAAATAGAATTGAGATGAATTTCACACAAATAGAGTACACTATACAAGGTCAAATCGCTATTATTAAATTCAATCGCCCTGGAGTGATGAATTGTGTAGGTCCCAAAACGCATAAAGAATTGATGCTTGCATGGCAAGATTTTAAAGACAACAATGATTTGAAAGTAGCCATTATCACGGGTGAAGGAGACAAAGCTTTTTGTAGTGGCGGTGATTTAAAAGCTGCTCTTCAAGGAGGAGATTTAGTTCCTACCTCTCCCAAAGCTCAAAAATTGCATCGAGAGGGTAAAGCAGCAGGTATTTTGGGACCTTCTCGGTGGACAGATATTTACAAACCAGTGATTGCGGCAGTGAATGGAGTGGCTTATGCAGGTGGTTTAGAATGGGCATGTTTTGCAGATATGCGAATTGCAGAGGAGCATGCTTCTTTTGGTGTTACTTGTCGTCGTTGGAATATTGGTTTGGCGGATGGAGGCACTCAAAGATTGCCAAGAATTGTAGGTTTTGGAAGGGCTATGGAACTGATACTTACTGGAAAAGTGATAGATGCAGAGGAAGCTTATCGCATAGGTTTGGTTAATGAGATTGTACCCAAAGGTGAATCTTTGAACCGTGCTTTGGAGCTGGCAAAATTTCTCTGCACTTTGCCTCAGCCAGCTATGCGAACAGACAAAGAAGCAGCCGTTAGAGGTTTTGGTTTGCCTTTGGAGGAAGGTTTAAAAATTGAAGCGGGTCTATTTTTAGATTCTATTTTTGCACCAGATACTTTTGAAGGTTTGAAGCAATTTAATGAAAGACTTCATCCTGATAGACAATACAACACTGATTTAAAAACACCTGGTTTGGTTCGAGATACGAAATAATAGAAATTGTTTAACTTAATATCGAATCACCACTCCTCCAATCGAAAGTCCAGCTCCCGTTCCAACCAACAAAACCTTACTTCCTCGTACTATCTGTTTGGCTTCAATGGCATCATACAATGCCATCGGGATACTTGCGGCAATACAATTGCCATGCGTTTTGATATGTGAAAAATATTGTTTTTCTTTCAATTTCAACAAACGTCTCCCCATTTTCAAACCTGCTTTACTCGCTTGATGCGGAATACACAAATCCAAATCTTTCACTTCAAAATCAAAGGGTTCAAATAATTTTTTCATAAAAGGAGGAGTAATCTGCATCACCAATCGAAGCAATTCACGACCTCTCATATCAAAAGTAAACTCTTCATCTCTAATACTTTTGTCTCGACCATGCGCTATATTGCCGCCTGCTCTAACAATCGTATGAGCAACTCCCTTAGAAAAAGTTTGCATATTCGCATTCAGAACCGCACAATTTTCCCCTTCATTTGGCAAAGCTACAATTGCCGCTGCCGCCCCATCTCCCAACAAAGTTGAACTTTCCCAGTCCTTGTAATTCAAAGATTTGGAAGAAATTTCGCTGCTCACTATCGCAACCCTTCGATAACGCCAACCATCCAGTAACGAACTCACTACATCCAAAGCAGTAATGAAACTCAAACAAGTGGCATCAATGTCAAAACAAGGAATTCCTGCTTCTAATTTGCCCATTTCCTTTGGAATCCAACAAGCCCGATGCGGAATCGGATAGTCAAAAGACCCCGATGCGCTCACAATCAAATCCAAATCTTCAAACACCAAACCTGCTTTTTTCAGTGCCTCCTCCAATGCTTTTGCCCCCATATAAGCACAAGTTTCAGAATCATTTGCGTAATGCCGATATTCGACTCCCGAATGTTTAGCAATCCAGCCTTTTGGAATCTGATGCCTTTCCTCTAATTCATTTGCAGATACCTGCCGAATAGGTAAGTATTTGCCCATTCCAAGGATTTTCAGGGGTTTTATCATCGTGTTTTGATTTGATTTTTACATTTTATACAAAAAATATGCAGCACTTCAACCAAACAAACATCCACAGTTTATCGTTCCCTGATACCTTCAATGGTCAATACGCCAAACGCTTATTGTTGCCCTTGATAAAAAAAGGAACGCTTCAATTTTTCGACAATGTGGACTGCAAAATAGAATTGTTGGTGGTCAATAATGAGTTTATTCCCATCAGCATTACCCAAGCGAAGGCAAAGATTAAAAATTCTTATGTATGTTCACCTATTACACACTATG
This sequence comes from Chitinophagales bacterium, assembly GCA_049608825.1. Classification (GTDB taxonomy): domain Bacteria; phylum Bacteroidota; class Bacteroidia; order Chitinophagales; family UBA2359; genus JAUHXA01. The sequence goes on along the minus strand of JBMYXW010000002.1, from coordinate 12,823 downwards.
TCGATTATGGATTTCGTGAAATTGACATCGAATTTCCCAATCGTCCACTCCTCAAAGGCTTCTGTAAGTCCGTACTTTGGAGCTTCAAAACCGCTTTTATACGTTCCAGTTTTGACCAAGTCGTGATGGTCAATAATTGGCTCTTGTCCACCAATTTATACCCCAACCTCACCACTTCTGATATTGAAGAAATCAATCGTTTTTTGATAAAACGTTTTCCCGAACATGCCATTATTTATCGTTCGGTTAATCCTTTATTGAATGGGGAATTGTTGGAAACGTTGTCAAAGGCAGGGTTTGAAAGAATATTGAGCCGTCAAGTTTATCTAATTGACCCCAAAAAAGGAATTTACAAAAAGAAGAAAGCCTACAAAATCGACCTTTCTTTGGAGCGAAAAACCACCGACCTCCAATGGTTTGATGCTTCTCATATTTCCCCAGAGGATTTGCCTCGTCTCAAAGCCTTGTATGATGATTTGTATCTCCAAAAATATGCAGAATACAATCCACAATTAACACTCTCTTTTTTCGAACATGTTTTGAAGGAAAAGTGGCTGAATATGTGGGTATTGAAGGACAAACAGACGAGCCAAATTGAAGCAGTGATTGGTTATTTCAATCGAAATGGTGTAATGACCACACCTGTCATTGGTTACAATCGTCAAATTCCACAAAAGAAAGGTTTGTACCGATTGATTACTCTGCAAATTATCAAACAAGCTGTTGAAAATGGCTACTTGCTGCACATGAGTTCGGGAGCTTCTCAATTCAAAAAAATCAGAGGTGGTGAACCTTATTTGGAGTACAATATGGTTTATTACAAACACTTGCCGATGAGCCAGCGTGTGCCATGGAGTGCTTTTGAAGGGTTGACAAAGTATTTGGCAGTGCCGATTTTTGAGCGATTTGAATTGTAGTTTTTTATTCCAAAGTCTCGGCTTTTTAATTTATGATACGATACATTTTCTTACCTCAAATACATCAATCTCTCTGAATCCAATTTGACCAAAATAAATAATAACATCGTAAAACCCAGCAAAGAAGACCCTCCATAGCTGATAAAAGGCAGAGGTATCCCAATAACAGGCACTAAGCCTAAGGTCATACCTATATTGACTAGGAAATGGAAGAAAATAATCGAGGCTACCCCGTAGGCATATACCCTTGTGAGCTTAGACTTTTGGCGTTCGGCAATAGCAATCAGCCGCAAAAGCAGCAGTATAAACAATCCAATCAAGATGACACTTCCCATAAAACCGAACTCTTCGCCAATGGTACAAAAAATAAAGTCGGTACTCAATTCTGGAACAAACTTGCCTTTGTTTTGTGTGCCTTGTAAAAAACCTTTACCCCACAAACCACCCGAACCAATGGCTATTTTAGATTGATTGAGGTTGTAACCCACTCCTCGCTTGTCTTCAATTGTTCCTAAAATAACCCCAATTCTGTTTTGTTGGTGAGGTTTCAAAAAGTTATTGAAGGCATAATCTACGCCTTTGACATAGATGGAGCAACAAAACAAAAAGGTCACCAAAATATAAACAAACCGTTTGGTTGCTATTGAAACCAATAGGAAAATAACTACTCCTATCAACAATAAAATCAACATGGTTTGTGACTCCAAATAATACGCTCCTGCAAACAGTAATGTGGTGGGAACAAGATATGATAATACTAAGCCTAGCTTGAAACCTCGTTGATAAACAAGCCCTATAAAAAGCAAAATACTTAAGGCACCTACTACTACTTCAAAAGGTTGTAAAAGACTGAGAATGAATAGTACTACTGCCAAAACACCTAAAAGTAGATACCCGCCAGAAAGACCCTCTCGATACATTACCAAAACCAAAGCTGAATATACAACTGCTGAACCTGCATCCCCTTGAAGTAAAATTAGGAGTACGGGCAGGAATAAAATTGCCCAAGCAGTGATTTGTTGTTTGGTATCTTTGAGACTGATATTGAGGGTACTGAGATATTTGGCAAGTGCAAGACAAGTAGCAAATTTGGCAATTTCGGAAGGTTGAAAATTAAAAAAGCCCAGTTTGAACCAAGAACGAGAACCAGATATTTCGGATCCTAAGAACAGGACAAGAATCAAAAAAAATAGGGAAAAGGCGTATATTAGGTAGGCAAAGGCGGTATAAAAACGGGTGTCTAATATTTGGATAATAAATGCAATGAATAAGCAAGTTACAATAGCTGCAAATTGCCGTCCATATCTTTGGTCTATAGAAAATATGCTTGCATTGTCAGGATTGTAGTCAGCGGTATAAATCGCTAACCAACCAATGCCTACCAAAAGCAAATAATTGATAACCAAAAACCAATCTATACTTGTTTTTTTCGTACTCACTGTTTCTATAAAATTATCTCGTTCTATTACCCAATCACTAAGGCAAATTAAAAACTCAAACAACACTATGTAAATGAGCGAATTATGTTTGAATATTGCCTAATTTCTGAAATATAATGTGTTCGCTTATACAGTATTGAATTTGCATTTGAACTTTTAATTTGCATTTCCTTAAGCTACTTTGCAGCCATTTTGGGCGGACTCAACAAGTCTGCTTCTAGCATTTTTGTTTCCAACCATTTTCGTTTTTCTCCAATCTCTCTATTGAGGTATTTTTCAATTAATAGACTCGCAATCGGCGCACCGTATCGAGAGCCAAAACCTGCATTTTCTACTACTACTGCAATGGCGATTTTGGGATTGTCCTTTGGAGCAAAAGCAATAAAAAGTGAATGGTCTGCTCCATGCGGATTTTCAGCTGTTCCCGTTTTGCCGCAAATATCCAAACCTTCTACCTGAGCGATTCTTGCCGTACCAGCCAATACTACTTTGTGCATTCCATCTACAATCGTCTCAAAATGTCGAGGTGCAATGTCAATGGTTTGTTTTTTGAGAAAAATACTACCTGTGTCTGAGGGGTGCGGTCGAACAACGTGTGGGTAGTAGGAAACTCCTCTATTGGCGATTGCAGCAGTGGAATGTGCCAATTGTAGAGGCGTGACTCCCAATTCTCCTTGACCAATTCCTAAAGAAATAATCATACTCGCTCGCCAACGGTTTCTTCCATACATTCTATTGTAGAGTGAAGTATCGGGGGCAAAGCCTTTGTGTGAATGAGGCAAGTCAAGAGGTAATCTTCTCCCCAACCCAAACTGATAGAGGTATTTGTCCCATTCTGTCAAGCCTACTGCTACGTTTTCAAACTGATCTGCTTCAATAAATAGTTTGAAGAGATGGCAAAAATAGGCGTTGCAGGAGTGCTGTACTGCCGAAGCAACATTTCCACAGGAGGCGTGATGGTGACAACCTACGGTCAAACTTCCCAAATGATAGCCACCATTGCAGCCATAGTAAAAGTTGGGATAAATAACTTCTTCTTGAAGTGCAAGCAATCCCATCATGGGTTTGAAGGTAGAACCTGGCGGATAATGCGCCATCAATGCTCGATTGAACAAAGGCTTGAGTGTATCGGCTAGCAGCATTTTCATACCTATGCCTCTCGCACGACCTACCAACATATTTGGATTGTAGGTAGGACTACTTACCATCGTCAATATTTCACCACTTGAAGGTTCGATAGCGACCACACTCCCTTTTTTGTTTGCCATCAATTGCTCTGCAAAACTCTGCAATTCGATGTCTAAGGATAAGGTAACTCGTTCACCCGCTTCTGCCTCCGCAATATCGCCTCCATCGTAACTGTCAATCTCTCGATTGAGTACATCTACAACTACATATTTTTTACCTCTTTGACCTCTAAGGTATTTTTCGTAGGTAAATTCTATGCCACTGATGCCCGTATAATCGCCCAGTTTGTAGTAGTCAGATGTATCTATTTGCCTTTGGTTCACCTCTCCAATGTAGCCCAATATATGGGCGGCACTTTGGTAGGGATAGTGTCGGACGGTACGCACTTGTGGATAAAAACCAGGAAACTGATAGAGATACTCTTGCAGTTTGGCATAAACATCATAGGGAATCTGCTTGAAGAGAACTTGAGGTTTGTAGTTAGAATAACCTTTGGATTTCCGAATGGCTTGTACACTTTTGTCAAACTCTACTTGTGTGATATCCAACAAATCACACAACTTGAGGGTGTCGATATTGCTGTTTCTTGCTTTTTTAGGAATGACCACCAAATCATATACGGCTTCGTTGTTGACCACCAAATTGCCGAAGCGGTCAAAAATAAGTCCACGAGCGGGGTAAATAGTTACTTCTCTAACCGAATTTCTCTTTGCTTTGGCCTCATAAGTATTGTCCAATACTTGAATAAAAAAAAGCCTTGCCAACAAAATAACGGCTGTAACGATAAAAATAAGTTGGATAATATATCTGCGTACACTTACGGCTTCCATGCTTTCCTAACGTTTGGAATAGAACAAATATTGGTATAAGATGATGATAATTAGCGACATTATGGTACTCGCTATGACCTTTGTTAAGGTATAAAAAAAGTAAGAGAAGCTATACGATTCGAGGAAGAAAAAGAACAAATGGTGAATAAATATGCAGATTCCTGCATAGAAGACAAACCAATTGAAACCCAAACTCCCCAGATTTGGTTGGTGAAAGCTTTCATAACCACTAATAGGTTTATTGAGCAACAATACCGCAGGGCGCAAGTAGGCTATCAAAACACTGACCGCTGCATGAAGTCCAGGAGTATTGGTGAAAAAGTCAACAGAAATTCCCATCGAAAAACCCAAAAATAACAAGACCCATTTGGGAGTTTCAAATGGCAATAAGAGAATAAACAAAGGGTAAATGTATGGATTGATGATTCCATGCAGTTCCACTTGGTTCAGTATCAGTGCTTGAAACAACAACAAACCAATGAATCGAATAATATTTGTTGCTACTGTTCTACTCATTCTGCGTTTTTTCTTCTAATTCTTTTTTTTCTTCTTTGCGAATATAATCTACTACATAAACATATTGAATACTATTGAAGCTCGTAGATAATACGATGTCAATTTGATAGAAATTACTTCCTTGGTCTGAACGTGGCTCATCAATCACCACCCCTAACATTACGTCTTGAGGGAAAAAACTGGAATATCCACTTGTAAGAATGGTATCTCCTTTTTGGACATGGACATGTTTTGGGATGTCATTCAATACAGCTCTATCTGGGCGTGTACCTTCCCACCGCAGTGAGCCTACAAAATCATTTCGCTTGATTTTGGCACTTACTCGCATACTTCTATGCAAAAGCGAAATAATGGTAGAGAAATTCTCAGACACATCTTTGACTACTCCTACAACGCCATTTTGCCCAATGACTCCCATTTCTTTAGCGATTCCGACCTTGCTACCTTTATTGATAGTCAAAAAGTTGTTCGCCCTATTCGTAGAATTGTTAATGACTTTTGCGCCAATAAAATGATAGGTGGAGTCGGCAATAATTTGCTTTGGCTCATTCACCAAATTAGCCAGTGTCGTATCCGTTACAGAAGGTCCGCCTACTACACTTATCAAAGTATCTATCACAGTAGTATCCCTCTCAAAGGCAAAACCATCTTCTGTTCTTGCTTCTTCCAAAATACCTTTTGCAGCTTCTTTCCCTGCCATCAAACGAGCATTTTCGGACATCAAGCTATCATTCACCTGCTTCAAATCTACATACTCACTCCATTCGTTCACCTCATTGTATAGGTATCCTACAACCGCTTGAGAGGAATTGATAAAGCTTGCTCTTTGGAAGTGATTGTGGCGCACAATAAGCCCAAAACTCACTATTTCTAAACCTAAGAATAGCAAGAACGCATGATACTTAAAGATGAAGAGAAAAAGACTACGCATCTGCGAATTGGATTTCAAAGACAAAGAACGAAGTCAAACTTCAATCGTTGGAGTTTGACTTCATTCCTTATTCCTAAGTTTTTTATTTGTTCATCAAAAAAGGATATTTGGCTACATTCTTCAAAGCCGCACCTGTTCCTCTCACGACTGCACGCAAGGGGTCTTCGGCTACTTGAACAGTTAATTTGGTTTTTGCAGCAATCCGAATATCTAAGCCACGCAAAAGTGCGCCACCTCCAGTCAAGTAAATGCCTGTTCGGTAAATATCTGCAGCCAATTCTGGGGGAGTAATTTCGAGTGCTTTCAACACTGCTTCTTCAATCTTGGAAATAGACTTATCTAAGCAATGTGCTATTTCAGAATAATTGACAGTAACTTGTTTGGGAATCCCTGTCATCAAATCACGCCCATTGACGGCATAATCTTCTGGCGGATTTTCCAATTCAATTAATGCCGAACCTACATTGATTTTGATATTTTCAGCAGTACGTTCACCAATCAAAAGATTGTGTTCTCGCCGGAGATAATCCATGATGTCGGCCGTAAACTCATCACCTGCTACCCGTATCGATTGGTCACAAACAATACCCATCAAAGCAATAACGGCAATCTCGGTAGTTCCACCTCCAATATCAATAATCATATTTCCGACAGGTTCACTCACGTCAATGCCAATCCCCAAAGCCGCAGCCATGGGTTCATGCACCAAATAACGCTCTTTTGCACCCGCAGCTTCGGCAGAGTTAAATACTGCTTTCTTTTCGACTTGGGTGATACCCGAAGGAATACAAATCACCATTTTGTATTGAGGTGTGTACCAACGCTTTTTGTCGTAGAGCATTTTTATCATCTCTCGAATCATTGCTTCTGCGGCTTCAAAATCAGCAATCACCCCATCTTTTAAAGGACGGATGGTTTTGATGTTTTCATGCGTTTTTTCGTGCATTTGCATTGCACGATGCCCAACAGCAATTACTTTATTGGTCGTGCGGTCTATGGCGACAATCGAAGGTTCGTCCACAACTACCCTATCCTTGTAGATAATTAAGGTGTTGGCAGTACCCAAATCTATTGCTATCTCGTGTGTTAAATCGAGGAAATCAAAGAGGCCCATGTTTTATAAAAAATTGTAGGATTGGTTTCAGAATAAATTACCTTAGTAGAAAAATATAGATGAGCATAGTTAAAAACGTAAGTTTGCTAACAAATTATAGCATCCTTCCGTTCAATCGACATCTAAAGATAGAATTATTCATCGAATAAATACACTAAGCCATCAATAAAAAATAAAATCAAAATAGGATTTCGAACTTCAATTGATTTTGTGCATTTTACAAAATAACAATTTTCATACATAATAAAAGCACGAGAGTAGGCTTGATTAAGCTAGAAAAAGACTTAACAGTTACCTACTATGAGGAGTTTTCACATAACAATATTGAAGGTTATTTGCTTGTTACTACTTTAGACAAATCTTCCATTTTCACAGCAATAAGTACACTGTTTCAAAAGTAATTTAATGCTGCCTCACAACCAATACAACATCCCCCTCGCCCCCTTCAAAGGGGGAATTTACTGATAATGAGGCAAGTCCCCCTTTGAAGGGGGATTTAGGGGGATGTAATTCAACGATTTTTGTCATGGAATAATATTAAGAAATTTTTGAAACAGTGTATTAGGAACTGTGAAAAAATAAATTCACATTTTATTTTTGTAATACATTGGTTTTGAAGATTCTTATCATTCAAAATTCAAAATTCAAAATTGTACCAGTACCTAATATCCCGTATTTTGACTCAATTTGGTATTTGACAATAATTCTGCAAAAGGAATTGGCAACAAGTTGCGGAAGCTTTCTGTTGTTATTCCTTCTGCAACACCGCCTTTCCATGGCCAGGTGCCATTTTCGGTAAATTGGTTGTAGCGAATCAAATCGGTTCTTCTATGACCTTCCCAGTAGAGTTCTCTTGACCTTTCGTCTAAGATAAATTCTGTAGTTAGTTCACTTTCTTCAATATGACCTGTCTCATCATTGTAAGCTCTTTCTCTCAGTTGATTGATGTAATCCAAAGCCGTTGCCATGTCTCCACCCAAACCGCCACGCACTACTGCTTCTGCATACATCAAATAGACATCTGCCAAGCGAAACATAGGAAAATCAATATCAATGTGTGTCAAATCAGAACCCAATTCACCTTCTGAAGTTACGTTCATGTATTTTGGTACAGCATATCCGTCATTGAAGCTACTGATGTTTTCAATTTCTTTGTTTTGACCATCGGTATAAAAAATGGCTCTTTCGTCAATATCCCCTGTTTCATCTGGAAATAAATTGACCAAAGCACTTGTCGTTCTTAGACCACCCCAGCCGCCATTCACTCCAAACTGCTCAGGATTGTCATTCATGCTTCCTCCAATAGGAGCATGAGTCAAGTAGGTCATGCCGCCCCAAGTTTGAGTGCTCTCGCCATCAAAAGGAATCGCAAAAATCAATTCATTGGAGTTGTGATTGTCTGCTAAGAATAGGTGTTGGTAGGTTTCTTCCAAACTAAATACTCCACTATCCATGATTTTATTACAAGCCGCCACACATTCGCTGTATCGGTCTGTGCCTGTATAAACCCCTGCATTCAAGTACAGTTTAGCCTGCAATGTCCACAATGCTGCACGGTCAGCTCTGCCGTATTCTTGTTCACCTGGTCCAACCATTTCACTTTCTATGGCATTCAACTCACTTTCGATGAAGTTGAAAACTGTTATACGGTCTGCTTGCGAAGGGGCATCAGAACCCACAGTTGATTCTTCGGTATAGAAAGGGATTTTTCCGAATAAGTCAATTCCATGCCAATAGCTCAAAGCTCTCAAAAAACGAGCTTCGGCTCTGTATTCCTTCACATCAGCTTGAACAGCAGCACTTACACTTCTTGAAGTCAACTTAGCATCAGTGCTTTCTCTCAAAAACTCATTTGCCATAGATACTTGAAAGAAAATGCGGTAATATATGGCTCTTACAAATTGATTGGCAGAAGTCCAAGTATGGTTGTGCAAATCGGGCAAACCTTCGTCTCCCCAACCTATAACAGCTTCATCAGTCGTTACTTCTTGGAATTGCCAGTATTGGCGTAGGTAGTTGGAAAAACCTTCGTCTAAGCTCGAAATATCGGCTTCGCCAGCTGGTCCATCTTGCCCAGTCACAGCAAGTCCAGCATAAACTTTGGCGATGAAAGCACGATAAGCGGTTTCATCTTCAAAGAATACATCGGGAGTCGTACTGTCTTTGGGAACTAAATCTAAGTCGGTACAAGATGTGACTATGATGAATAGAGACATCAAAGAATAAATAAATATTTTTTTCATTGTATTGTTTGTTTTGATTGTTTTTTGACTTAAAGTGCTGTTTACAAAGTAACAAAAATTGGTGATAATTTGTCAATAGATATTGTGTCACAGTACTTACGAAAGGGGGATTTTAGAGGAGGGAAGTCGGATACGAGAGGTGAGATTCTACATTATTAAAGTCTCGCTTCCCACTTCTCTATTCTCTCCTCCCATTTTTAAAGCCCAAGATTCAACCCAAAAAGAAAGGTTCTGGCTCTCGGATACGGATTGTTGTCAATCCCTGGATCTGCATTCCCTCCTGAACTTACCTCTGGGTCTGTGCCTACATATTCTGTCAATGTAAACAGGTTTTGACCCGTTGCATACAATCTCAATCTAATGCCATTTGGCAAATTGGGAATGTTGTAACCCAAAGTCACGTTTTCCATTCGTAAGAAAGAAGCATCTTGTACATAGTAGTCGGAGAAATATTGAGGTCTTGAAAAGTTGGTAACCAACACCGACTCATGGATATTGTTGAGGAAGCTACTTCCTGATGTAATAGCATCGTAATAGCCTCTTTGTGAGGCATTGTTGTTGTAAACAAAGTTTCCAAGATTGGCTCGAAGCGTAAAGCTCAAGTCGACTCCTTTGAAGTTCATGCTAGAAGTAAATCCCATAATCCAATCGGGAGCTGGTTTTTCGTAAGCACGTTTGTCCAAATCATTGACCATTTCGTCGCCATTTAAATCTTCGTAAATATCTGCTAAGTCTGCTATACCGTCATCGTTGTGGTCGATGCCATCTGCCAAAGGACTGCCGTTGGCATCTAACTTATGTTGGAAAACAAAGAAGGAACGAACTGGTGAACCTACTTGGTTAATCTGAATATTGTTACCAACACCACCTGAAATACCTCCTAATAGAACGCCCTGTTCGCTGATTCGATCAATTGCCAATACCTTGTTGTCATTTTTGGCTACATTCAAGTTAATGTTCCAATCAAAATTTGCTGTGTTCAGTAAGTAAGCTTGTAAAGACAATTCTATCCCCGTATTTTCGATTTCTCCGATATTGGTCAACACTCTATCTGTCAGATTAGTACCTGCTGGAACATTGACGGTAAACAATAGATCATCGGTGGTTTTTTTGTAATATTCAATCGAACCTGTAATTTTTCCATTGGCAATACCAAAATCTACACCCACATTTAGTGTAGTTGTTTCTTCCCACTTCAAATCGGCATCGTAACCGTTTGGTCTTGCAGTTGTCACAAATTCATCTCCAAATTGGTAGCGAGCATCAAACTGACTGAAAGAGTAGCGTGGTAAATATCCAAAGTTGGGAATCTCTTGGTTTCCAATCACTCCATAACCTACTCTCAGCTTCAAATCAGAAAAAGTATTGCTCAAACCTTCTGCAAAATCTTCCTGCATAATTCGCCATGCAAAAGCATAGGAAGGGAAACTTCCCCACCTATTGGCAGGTCCAAATCGAGTAGAACCGTCTCTACGAAAGTTCACTGTAAATAAATAACGGTCTAAAATGCTGTAATTCAATCGCCCAAAAAAGGAAATTAATTTGTTTTGAATCACTACGTCTCCGCCTTCAAACTCTGTTGCAGCTCGTGCATTGTCGATTCCAAAAACATCGGTAGTCAAATTGAAGCCTCTCAAAAAGAAGTATTCTTCGTTCCATTCTTGGTAAGAGTATCCTGCTGTGAAATCAATATTTTGAGAATCTCCAAGATTCAATTTGTAATTGAGGTAGGTATCAAATAATACGCTGGTTCGAGTCGCATCTTCGGCACGGAATTCTCCTTCAATATCTGAATTACTCAAATTGATATAAGTAGTAGGCTGAAATTTTCTTCGTTCTATCTTGGTGACATCAGAAGCTAAAATTGCTTTGATAGATAAACCGTTCACCAAATCATCGAGCTTGTAGTTTAACCCTAAACTGCTGATATTTCTGAACGTTTTCCCTCTTGTAACGACTTGCTCAATACCCGACAAAGGGTTTCGAGGAGCATTGATGTCACCATGTTCAAAATAACCTCCTAAGTCTGTATTGTCAGCATCAAAGAAAGGCTGTGTAGGGTCAAAACTCAATGAACTTCCTACTACTCCAATGTCGAATAAGTCTTTGGTGAAAGCTCCTTTCAAACTGGTGTTGACATCCAGTTTGTTGTTGAACAAAGATTGGTTCATGTTGGCAGAATAGCTGGTACGCTGTGTTTCGGAACCTTTCACGATTCCTTCAATTTCAAGAAAACTGCCCGATAAACGGTAGTTCAAGTTTTCGCCCCCACCCATGAAGCTCAAAGAATGATTTTGTCCTTTTCCTTTTTGAAGGGTTTCACTGTACCAATCCGTATTAGCATCTCCGACCAATTCGAGAAATTGGGGTTGTTTGCCTGTTACTACATTGCGAAACTCATCAGCCGTCAACATTCCCGTTTCTTCACTGGCTACTTCCGAAGTACTAAAGTAGGCATTGTAGTCGATTTTTCCTCTTTCACCCGCTTTTCCTCTTTTGGTGGTAATCATAATCACCCCATTTGCACCTCTCGAACCATAAATCGCTGCTGCGGAGGCATCTTTCAATACAGTGAAAGTTTCGATGTCGTCTGGATTCAAGAAATTTAGAGGATTTCTACCTTTGGCGAATCCGCCTGGGTCATGTGGTTTGTTGTCAATTGGCACGCCATCAATCACAATCAAAGGTTCATTACTTGCTGTAATCGAAGTGCCACCTCTGATGCGGATAGCCGTTTGCCCACCAGGCTCACCATTACTTCCAATGATTTGCACCCCAGCTACTTTACCTGTCAATAGTTCTTCAGGCGAAACAATTGCTCCTTTATTGAAGTCTTTACTCGAAACGGCAGTGACCACTCCTGTTACGTCTTCTTTTTTGACTCCACCATAGCCTATGACTACGATTTCTTGTAGGTCTTGTCCAGCTGTTAATGAAATGTCAATGGTATTTTTTCCTTCAATGTCAATAATTTGAGATTGATAGCCAATGAAAGAAAACTGGAGTTGAGTTGTTCCTACAGGTACTGAAATGGAGTATTTTCCATCCAAATCAGATATGGTTCCTGTGATGGTATTCGGAATGACAATATTGGCTCCCACCAAAGGTTCATTGGTGTCACCATCCATCACCGTACCACTGACGGTGCTTTGTGCATAGGCAAACTGACCATAGATCAGTAAGATCACCACAAATAGTAAGTTTGTAATAAGTTTAAGTCTCATAATTTTCAATTGTGTTTGTATAGAGGTTATAGAATATTGATTTTGTAAGTTTGGACTGTATAGATTTTACCATTCCTTCAAAACAGGATGATAGAGTTGAATGTAATCAACAATAATTTTTTGGGTGGGAATTTAGGGAAATGGAAGATTGATAAAATTACGTACTTTATTTTAAGAATGAAAATAGGGGGCAAGGGTTGTTTTATGGTTAGAGAAAATTATTAGAATTTAGGAGTTCATTTGAAAAGAATGAATTCAACGAACAACTCAAGGAATCGAATAAATGTTTGAAGGACTTAGGCAAATTAAAAATGCAAACTCAAATTCAAATGCAAATGCAAATGCAAACAACACTATGTAAGCGAGTAAATTATGTTTGAAGATTGCCTAATTCAATATTTTAGTTTGCCTTATTTGGTGA
>JBMYXW010000001.1:2788-33701 GCA_049608825.1 Chitinophagales bacterium | reverse complement strand
ATTAAGTGATTAGAGAGGTTAGGAATTATCAGACTGCAAGGATAATGGATTGAACTCACAATGTGTTGGGTTTTCTGAAAAAGACAAATATGCAAACATAAGCTACAAAGCAAATTTTGATACTTCAAATGAAATCGAGATAGGAGATATTCAAGAGTTTACCTCAATTAAAGACAACATCACTGCACTACCAGATTTTGATTTGCTTACAGGTGGTTTTCCCTGTCAAGCTTTTAGCATGATGGGAAAACAAAAAGGATTTGAAGACAATAGAGGCAATCTTTTTTATTCCATAATTGATATTTTATTGGTAAAAAAACCGAAATATGTTTTATTAGAGAATGTAAGAAACGTCAAGACACACGACAAAGGACGTACACTCAAAGAAACTATCCGCTCACTTGAAGAAGATGCAGGTTATTATGTTACATCCGATGTTTTCAATACGGCAGATTTTGGGCTTCCCCAAAATAGAAGGCGAATTTTCTTCTTTGCCATCCGTAAAGATTTAGGCAATAGATTCGTACATTTGAAAAGTGATTTTGTAAAAAATGGAGCTAAAAAATTAAATGGCTCAACAAGTTTAAAAAAATACGACACAGTATTGGACAATCTGTTAGAAAAAGAAGTTGATAAAAAATACTACCTTTCTGAAAGAATCAAACCAACGATTTTGGCAAATGGCAGCAAGAATTTTAAATCAAATTCTGAAATTAACCAACTGATTGCAAGACCATTAACTGCTACAATGGTTAAAATGCACAGAGCTTGTCAAGACAATTATTATTCAGATGAATTTTTGACCCATGAGAATCCTACTGAATACCTAAAAAAAGATTTTTCTAAAGAAGAACAGGCAAAACACAAAATAAGAAAACTCACTCCTCTTGAGGCTTTGAAGCTGCAAGGTTTTGATAAGGAGTTTTATTTAAGTGCTTCAAAGGCAGGAATTAGCAATCATCAACTTTACAAACAAGCAGGCAATGCAGTAAGTGTAAATACAGTTTATTCTATCCTACATTATTTGTTTGACAAAAAATTAATCCAAATATAAAATGAGTATTTACGAATTAGCTTTTGGAAAAATAGGAATAAAAAAATTAAAAAAAGGAGACCTTGGACTTGCAGATAACAATCTAACCCATATTGGATTGTATTTTTCTACACTTAGCCACTTGCCCCATGAAAAAAAAACCTATCCTTCTCAATTGATTTATAAGAACAAATCTTACGAGGGATTCCTATTTCTAAAATTCATCAATAATAATAGAAGCCCTGCAATAAATGTAGGTACAAAAACAGAGCAAAAGAACCTTCCCCATAATATTGTTAGTATTGGAAAAAAGATTAGAAATATTGCGAATACAAATACAAATATTGATTGGTATTTGATTTGGTTTGCTTTAGATAATAAAGAAATCATCACCATCTTATTAAATCAAAACTCCAATGAACTCTCACAACTATCTCGTTTGGGGATAAATCTAAATCAACTAGCTAATGGAAGGTTGAAAATAGGAGAACAGGATACTCATTATAATACGATAGCCAAATTTGTAAACCAGTTAACAACCAAAGCAAACCTCGAATATATAGAAGAATTAGAAGTGGCTTCTCAGATAGGTGAAAGAAAAACATCTAAACGCAAAATTCCAAGACCAAAGGATTTTGCACGAATTAACAAACTGCTTAAAGAAATTGGTAAGACTGGTGAAGAACTACTTTACCAATATTTTTCGACTCAAAAAAAAGAATCTAAGATAAAGAATTTCAAATGGTTGAACAAAAGTCGTGAGATGTTTGAACCTTTCGATTTTGAAATAATACGGAATGACAACACCCTTATTTTTAGTGATGCCAAATCGACAAATCACCCATTTGAAAAACACAATCCTATATATCTAAGTACTGAGGAATTAACATTCATCCATGACAACAAAGGAAAATATTTGATTCACAGGCTGTATTCCATAAACAGCACTCCAAAATTGAAAATATGTGATAATATTCATTTAATCTCTGATATTTTCCTCCCAAATTATGAACTCCTCAATACTTCATTGAATAAACAGGGGTTATTGGCAAAAGGCTTGAAATTAGCTGTACCTACAAATTTGGAGATATTGAATTTTGGCAATGAAATAGTGCTTTAGACCAATGAAACACTTCCTATTCATCGCCCTCCTAACCCTCCATCTTTCAGCCTTCGCCCACGAAAGCCGCCCTCTCTATATCCAAATCCAAGAGCAAACCGATTTTTCACTCAGCGTCCAACTCAATATTCCCAACACCCTAACAAACAACAATCTACCCTACCTCATTCTCCCAGAAAACTACACCGAAAACGAAACCGCCCAAACCGTTTACCAAAAAGAATCGGGTTATCTCAGTTCTCACCTTTACCAAACGTCCACTTCTGAATTGAAGGGTCAAAATATCGAAATCAAATTTCCGCTTTTCAATCCCGCTATCACCACCATCGTCCAGCTCCAACTCCAAAACGAAGCCTTACAAACCTTCATCATCAGTCCTCAAAAAAACAGCTTTTTCATTCCCACAGCCCCCAAACATTTTGAGGTCATAAAGCAATATACCAGATTGGGAATAGAACATATTTGGGCAGGAATAGACCACTTGTTATTTTTGGTTTGTTTGTTGATTATTGCAGGATTTTCGAGGAAGCTGTTTTGGACAATTACGGGGTTTACATTCGCACATTCTATTACTTTGGTGCTGTCGACTTTGGGCTGGGTACAGTTGCCCATAGCACCTGTTGAAGCCTGTATCGCATTGAGTATTATTTTCTTGTGCTACGAAATCATCCACCATCATTCTACTCAAACATCGCTGACTTATCGTTATCCTGTTTTGGTGTCGAGTTCGTTTGGATTGCTGCATGGATTTGGTTTTGCGTCTGTTTTGGGTGAGATTGGTTTGCCGCAAAGTAATTTGGTAAGTGCTTTGTTGTTCTTCAATATCGGTGTAGAAATAGGACAGCTTTTGTTTTTAATGACAGTTTTGGTGCTGCAATTTGCAGTGCTTCGATTCTTCGCCCACCGCTTCAAAAATTTCTCCCATTATGCGTTCAAAACAGCCGTTTATGGTGTGGGGATTTTGGCTTCGTTTTGGTTTTTTGATAGGCTGTTTTAGTTTTGCTTTGCGCTTGTAAAATGTTATCTTTGAAAACAAAAGACAATTAAATGCCAACAATTCACTTGATACAATCTATTAAAATTCTCATTTATTTTAATGACCACTTGCCGCCTCATTTTCATGCACAATATAATGAATACGAAGAATTAATAGAGATAAACACTTTAGAAACTTACCAAGGTAAACTACCTAACAAACAAAGAAAAAGGGTAATAGAGTGGGCAAGACAAAATCAAGATTTCCTTATTGAGACATGGAATGAATTTAATCCAAATAATTGAAGACAATGAAACAACTAAAAAGCATACCAAAAATTTTAAAAATCAACGACTTAAATAAATATGAAGTTTCTTGTTTATTTGACAATGGTGAATCGAGAATCATTGATTTTGAAACTTTTTTCAAAAACCAAAAGAATTTTTCCGAAAAACACCCTGCTTATATATTGATGCAAAACATGGAAGAATTTAAGCAAATAGAAATCATCGGAACTACAATAGGGTGGAAAAATACAGGTGTTTATTCCAGAAATATGAAGGGAGAGACTGTATTTTACCATTTTGATTTAGACCCTATTGTATTGTTTGAAAACAGTGTATTAGATGAAAATAGAAACATTGACATAGGATTATTGATAAAATCTACAAGGAAAGAAATAGGTTTAACGCAAGAGGAATTGGCAGAAAAAAGCGGAACGAATAAGAGCTTTATCTCTAAATTAGAAAATAGTAAATTAGATGTAGAACTTTCTACACTCCAAAAAATTATTGAAGGTTTAGGTAAAAAATTGAAGATACAAATAGCATAAGGCTGACTTTGACAAGTATAATTTCTTAGGTATCCAAAATGTTTTTTTTAATCTCATCTACTCCCTCAAAAAATCCCCTTCCACTCCCTTCAAAAATTCATTCACCAAACCTTTGTATTCTTCGGTATTGAACAATACATCTCGTGTATGGTCATTGCCCCAATCCAAGTGATGAAAAGTAAAGTTGTTGGGTTTTAGTTTTTTGGAGATGTTGACCGATTGTTGAGAATTTGTTTCGCTATCCGCTTGAGAGTGAATCAACAATACGGGTTCTTCAATTTTGGAAGCTGCTTCTACAATGCTTGCTTGGGTATAATCTACTCCTGCCCGCCAATTGACCACGCCCATCACCCCTGCCGAAAGAATGGACGCAATGGTACCATAGTCTCGGTTGGCTCGTTCAAAAATAGCAGAATACCAATCTTGAAAAGGTGCATCTGCAATGATAAACGCCACATTTTTGGAATCTGCTCCTGCCGTCAAAACGGCTGCTGCGCCCCAAGATGCGCCCAACCATCCGATTTGTTTTGCAGTGAGGTTTTTCTCTTTTTGTACCCATTCAGTCAAGGCGAGTAAATCTTTGGATTCGTTGATGCTACCTGTGGCATACGTGCCTTCACTGTCACCATGCGCCCGATGGTCGTAAAAAACCAAATCACATTGACAATCCTCCAATACAGATACATATTTCAGCGAACCTGCCCAAGTGTCTGTCCAACCATGTGCAAGGATGATGGCACAATTGGTGATATCTGATTTTTGGAAATATTTGCCTTTGATTTGGATGCCATCGAAGGAGGTGACAGCGAAATCTTTGGGTGTGGGTAGCGAGTCCATTATGGCATTGAAGTCTTTACCCCAGTTGTTTTTTATTCTCGATTTGGTGAGTTCCATCGAACTGTTGGGAAACAAAATTTGATTGGAGAGTGTCCATGATATATAGCCGTAAGCTGCTACAATCAGCAAGACGAAAAGAACTAAGATGCGTTTGAAAGTGGTCATTTTGGAGGATGTTTGCTGCAAAATTACAAAATCCATTTTTATCCAACCACGTAGAGACGTTTTACTAAAACGTCTACACAATCAATATAAAAGCACTTAAACAAATACCAACCTAAATATCTATTAGACGTTTTAGTAAAACGCCTACACAATCAATATAAAAGCACTTAAACAAATGCCAACCTAAACGTCAACATAAAGGCATTTAAACAAATACCAACCTAAATATCTATTAGACGTTTTAGTAAAACGTCTCTACAAATACAATTACCAACACAAACACATAGATTTAATCTACCTTCGCCGTCATCGGATGCTTCAACCCTTTATAATCTGTCAAATGCACCCTCACCTTACCAATCGCAACTGGAGACTCTACCAAAACAGGAAGTTTATTGGCATCGTCAGTGGCATAGATAAGCATTTTATCACCACCACCATCACCAAAAGCATCGCTTTCCAACAAGAAAGGAGACAATTTGAGGCATCGAACTTTGCCGATTTTGGTTTTGATGACTTCTTTGCCAAGATAACGGAAAGAAACAGGTTTGATTTTTTCGCTTGTAAACAGGTCGATATGAACCGTTTCACCTTCTTTGATTTTGGAAAAGTCTAAGGAACGAGCATAGTACAGAATGGAAACAATATCTTGGGCGCAAGTCGGAATATCAACATCTTCATTCTCCGTTTTCAGCTTTCCTTTTTTGTAGCGAAAATTGACATTCGCTGTGTGACTATCGTGGTAAAATTCGTATTGGGTTTTTTCGTAGTATTTCCCTTCATTGATGTCCAAAGAAAATTTGAGAGGACGCATACTTTCTTTGTCGATGTAGGTCTCATAATTATCGTTCACCTTGTAGAACCAATTGAAAGCAGAAGCCGTGCGTCCCACACATTTTGCATGATAAGAAGGCTTCCCTTTGTAGGTGGTTTCGTTGAGATGAAAAGTCGCTTTTCCTGCGGTCATATTGATGGCAGACCATTTGTAGTTAACTTTGTAGGTCAGCGTTTCGCCCATTTGAAAAGTATTCAAATCTATGTATGCACCACAAGCATCACTTTTTTGGCTTGTATTTTTATTGCCAACTGCTACACTGCTACTCATCAAAATAAAGGAACAAGCTGCCAATAATACAGCGAATTTTAAGCCCAAAAAACTGCGAAAAAATAATTTAAGGTAGTCGAGGAACTTATTGCAGAAAGTTAGATTTTTCATCTGTTTATTTTTAAATTTTAATTGCTATTCTGAGCCATATCCATTTTTTCATTGAAGGATAGATTTTTTTATTAGACAACATAAAAAAGAATTGGTTTATTGCTGTATGGTTGTATGATTCTGAAAACAATTCGGTACAGCATAACAGAAATTGTTTAATATTTCAGCAGCATCGTTGCGACTCTATTTGTAGAAAAAATCGTAAACACTAATCTTAGGAGCGTAGCTTCGACACCACATACAACCCATTGTTTAACCGTGCCGAAGCTACGCTCCTAAAGTTTCAATTCCATTTATTTGGCTACAAATAGGGTCTGGGCTACGCCCTTTTGAATGTCAAGAACTTTCCCTAACATTGTATTCAACCATTCAAGCATTCAAGCATTCAACAATAAAACCATTCAACCATTTTTAATTCCCCAACCCTCCAATACATTCAAACGACTGATCAACCACCAACCTACAATAGCAGGCATCATCAAATTAATCCACCAAAGACTAAACGTTGCGGCAATGATGGCGAGGTGATTGGTCGTGACATATCCCCAAAAAAACAAAGCGAGGTTTCCACGGATGCCCAACTCTATAAGGGCAATGCTTGGGATGAAAAGTTGCACGAAAAAAATGGTATTTACCACTACCCAAGCTGTGACAAGTCCGACTTCCATATTAAACGCCCAACACAAGCCAATGTATTGAAGTGTAAAAACAAGGTTTCGCAAAAACGACCAACCCAAAACTTGCGCCAATTCACGTTGGGAATAGGCTTCAATGGGTTTGAAATGGCTTTTATAACGCCTAAAAAAAGGAATTTTACCTATCCACTGCTCCGCTTTTTGGACGTGGAAATAAATCAATAAAAGTGCTACAACCATCAACACTGCTCCTGCAATCGCCCATTCCATTTGCCACAAATTCCATTTCAAATAAATGCCTGCAAAGCTCAAAAAACCAATCGCTCCCAATGTTACATTCGCAATAATTTGACTCAAACTACCTACCAAAGTAACAGCAATCGCCTTCAACCTGTTGGCATGCTGCAATATCAACACTCGACCACCATATTCTCCCACTCGATTGGGTGTAAAAAGCGAAAGGGTAATGCCACATAGAATGGCTCGAAAAGCATCCTTGAAAGAAAGACGTTCCATTTTGGAGAGGAGTTGCCGCCATTTTTGGGCTTCAATGCCCCAATTGACAAAGGTAAAACTACAAACTCCTATTAACCAAGCTGTATTTTTAGGTTTGAAAGAGCTTAAAAACTCCCCAATAATGGATTCAAGGTTTTCTTGGCGGGCAATTTGTTGGTAAATCGCCCAAACCAAACCACTAAAAATGAGTATCTTTAGGAATCGAGTTAGGTTCTTTTTGGAATGAGAATTGGACAATATTACTTGACTTGGTTGTGAATAAAATTTAAAATAACAATCTAAATATTTGTATGGACAAAAATAAGAAAATCATAGGAATAGACCCTGGTACGGTCGTAATGGGGTATGCGGTGATTGAAGTACTCGGCAAAAACGACTTGAAAATTCACAGTATTGGAGTAGTGAGACTCAATAAATATCCTGATCATTACACCAAATTGAAGGTTATCTACGAAAAAATAACTTTTCTCGTAGATACTCATGAGCCTGATGAAATGGCGATTGAAGCTCCTTTTTTTGGAAAGAACGTTCAGTCCATGCTCAAACTGGGCAGGGCGCAAGGTGTGGCTATTGCAGCGGGAATGATGCACGGCATGAATGTGCAGGAATATGCTCCTCGAAAAATCAAACAATCCATTACTGGAAATGGCAATGCCTCAAAAGAACAGATTTCGGCAATGTTGAAGCATACGCTGAAAATTGATGCGATGCCCAAATATTTTGATGCTACGGATGCGCTTGGTGTGGCAGTTTGTCACCACCTTCAATTGCAGTCTCCTTTGCCGATTGGAGGCAATAAGGCAAAGGATTGGAAGGCGTTTTTGGCAGCGAATCCAGATAGATTGAAGAAGAAAAAGTAATCTATTCCTGCTTCAACAATTTCGCTACCAAAGGCTCTGACACACCCTCCACAAAAAACTGTACAAAATACATTCCACTCACAAAACGCTCGTCCAAATCAATATTCAGCGTCCGCCAATTCTCCAAAGGTTGGCTGCCCGAATCCCGCATATTTTCGGAGTCCATAACCATTCGACCATCTATGCTGTAAACATAATAATGAATTGGTGTTTTGATAGGAATACCTGTTAATTCTATGGTAAACAATCGTTTAGAAGGGTTTGGTTTGATTACACGAATATCGGGTTGGCATCTGAATAGTTTCACACTGTTCTCACAGCCTTTGAAGTCATTGACTACCACATAAGTAGTATCAGAAGTTGTTTCAAGCAGATTGATTTCACATTTGTAGGCTTGTTCGGTTGGATTCCACCAACAATCCTCTTCGGGAATCGGTTGTTTGTGACAAGTAATGCTTTGAGGAATCGTATTTCTAACCCCAATCGTAG
This sequence comes from Chitinophagales bacterium, assembly GCA_049608825.1. Lineage (GTDB taxonomy): Bacteria > Bacteroidota > Bacteroidia > Chitinophagales > UBA2359 > JAUHXA01. Next base: position 25,022 of record JBMYXW010000001.1, on the reverse strand, counting down.
CCACACATCGACTTGCATCGGTGTATTCAACAAATACATCGGGAGGACCAATATCTGAAACAGAGTCTATTCCTATACATCCATCACTAATTCGCAAAATATTGACCCAATAATTTTCGTCAAAAGGTGGATAGACAATGATTTGCCGTATTGTTTCTCCTGTTGACCACTCCATAACAAAGTCGTCAATAGCATCAGAACTTTCTACTATTGCTGTCAATTCCACTCCTCCATCTTCCAAACATCGCTCAATAATACTTACTGGCATTCCGTCCAAAGGAGGAGTTGTAATAGAAGCTCCACAGGTTTCGGCATAACTGCCATGAAAAATAGGGGTGAGAGGTTGAGTATCCGCTTTTACCATGCGTACCAATACGATGTAATCTGTATTGGGTTCTAAGAAAATAGGAGCACTATCTTCGTCTCTCCAAACATCATCCAATTCTTCAATTTTCCATTCAGCAGACCATCCCAATGCAGAAATTTCAGAGTGATTCAATGTGTTTTGAGAAGAAATACTCATACTTAAATCCGAAAGTTGGAAAGAAGCAGTTAGGCAATCACTATCTAATCCTTGAACTTCAAATTTAGGGCAAAGAAGCTCTATCTTTACACTTCGAGTTACTGTACCACATGAAGGAAAACTAAGTGTATAGGTCAGTTCATCTTGTCCCATATAGATATAACAAGAATCAGAATTATTGTAAATAACTTGATTTCCTATGATTTGGTAGTAATCAGGATTGCAGTCAGAGTTTAGGCTAAAAAAACTAATCTGTGCCTCTCCTATCTTGCTTTTTTCTATCCCTATTGCTTCCGCTATAAGGTCAATTTCATCTTGAACCAATTCTTCCCAACTCACTTCTTTTTTCGACCTTTCAAAAGGTACAGTCAAGGAAAGGGTATTCAAGTTCGCCATTAACTCCTCTATTTGTGGGCAAATAGATAAAGTACATGGTTCTCCTTCTTCCATTTCTTCTCCAAAGATGACTACCAAACTATCCTCTACTTCACACAACCCATTGCTGACCCAAAAAGAATAAACAGTAGTATCTTTTGTGGGGGTATCACAATAACTGAACTGTTGAACAACATTTGTAGAGTCTGCCCATGCAAAACTACAAGTGAAATTAGTGTTTGTTACTTCTGCATCTAAACAGATAGTTTCTCCTTCACAAATCACAATCGTATTGCTTTCTGTATTGAGTTGATTGTTGTCCATATCAAATACTGACAAACTTCCTATCTCATTGGTTGGACGAATCTCAATCATGTCAATGTAGTAATATGCTTCTCCATTACCATCGGAATTAACTTCTTTTACCCCATTGTTGAGCGCAAAATTGCCAATTGACAAATATTGTAGCCCAGCAGTAGCTGTAAATGTACCTTTGACCTCCATCCATTCATCGGTATCTTCCAAAAATCCCTGATGCACAATTTGAGGTTCTAAGAATCCTTCAATGCTATTACTTGTTATTTGATTTCCCGAAAAATATAAACCCAAATTGTCAATCGCAAATTGACTGTTTTCTGCAAGGCTAACCTGCATAGAGACACAATAGCTTTGCCCTTCAATGAGAGGTGCAGTCAACTCTGTTTGGATGTATTCTCGATTTATTAAAGTGTTGTTGGCTTGATTGTATGCCATCAAACCTGCATAAGCTGTACCTTCAAAAGGTATTTGAGTACCAACTATATTTTGAGGTGTTTCGTAATTATTGGTAGTAGCATTACAATTATTGAAGTAATCAGGAGCATTCGTAATTCCAGGTACAAAACTCCAAAAAGCTGACCTTTCGATTTGTCCACTAACACTAGGACATCCAACTCTTTCTTCAAAACTAAAATTCTGAACCAAATTCTCAGGACATTCACCCAAACACACGAAGTCTGCTTCAGTCACTACTACCTCCTGTGCTTCACTCTCGCAACTATTCAAAGTTTGAGTGACGTAATAAGTACCTGCTTCGGTTACAGGAAACGGATTCCCCTCCCCTATCATATCATTCAAAGCTACGTTACTGTACCATCTGATAATAGCATCTGACTCTTCTACTTCAATATAAAAAGCTTCTTGATCACAAGAGATTGAAGTAAAGGTTGGTTTTGGAGGAGAGGCTATTATTTCAAACGAAGCAATATTACTTGTATCCATACAAGCACCTTCCAAAATAGCTGTTCCTATATCTGCAAGTGTATTGTACTCGTTAAAGTCAATAATCTCTTGAGAGTTGAGGTAAGCAAAATAATATGTGCCTGATGTCTGACTATTGGGTTGAGACACAATATTACTGTCCTCATCTAAGAAAAAATAAGCTTGGTTAAAATCTTCACCTTCATATTCTCCTTCAACACTTATTATATAACTTTCTGTTGAACAATACGTATCTTTAGGACTACTTGCCGTTCCTGCATCTGCATAACATTCGGGAATTGTGTCACAATTAAAAAACACATTGGGATTGGTCCATTCGAGGGTAAATCCTTGAGCATTTCCTCCAAAATTGTCTATTAATAAATAATAAATTTCGCCTCCAGTCACTGCCACATAACGAGCGAAACCATTGTCTGTGTCTTCATCATCTGTATCTACCTCATTTAGCCCTGTACTAGCAGATTCCATTGAAGTAGGGGCAAAAGAGCAGCGTGTAATTCCTTCCAAATCATTGCAATCATCAGCTTTGTATAAGTTAAAATCATAGTCTCTTTGTCCATCATTTGGAGTAATCGTAAAAGTAAGGTGTTCCCCATCGGAAGTAGTATTGTCAATCTGCAATCGAATCCAAGTTGAATAATGTTCTCCTTCTACCAAACAACCTACTTTGTCTGTCCCCAAAATTTCTTCCTCTCCCTTTCCATTGCTATTATATACAATGGGTTCATTATTGCAAGGAACAATAGCATCCAAACAATCATAGGCTGTCGGCAAAATGATCACCGTTACCTCTGCTTGTAATGAACAAAAATCGTCTATATCTACGGTTAGTGTGTGTGTAATCGTATCAGGTTCTGTGGCATTGATGTTCAATAATTGTCCAAAACCAGCAATAGGTGACCAAGTATAATTTATGCTTGGGTTTTCGCTATTATTCACATTACCCCACAATTGTCGAGCATCTCCTACATCCAAAATAATTGTATTGTTGGTCACATCTTCCCCTTCTAGGTTATCCAAAGAAATCGTCAATTGATATAGATTTACTTCTGTACTCACAGAACAACCATTTCCATCCAATACTTCTAATATTTCCATTCCTTCAAAAGGTCCAATCCTTACTGTCTCACCTTCAACAATAAGGCTTTCATAGCCTATCAATTCATACGTTTCAGAATCTGAATAAGCAGGCAATCCTCCTTCTAAGGTTACCTCAATAAATTGCTCGTTGTTTTCACAAACAATTGCAGTCGAAACATTGATTTTTTCCAAAAACACAACAGGAAATAAATTACTCTTATCCACACATTCACCTGTCAAATCTACTTCTCCACTGCCATTGTCTGTTCCTGCAATTGCGAGTACAAAATACTCGGTATTGTACTGTCCGTCTTCAATTTCTTCAAAAATAAAATTGGCATCTTCTGTTCGATACGCCAAAATATTGCCATTTTCATCCTGCAATACATAACCCAAAACATCTCCTTCTCTCAAAGTAAATCCTTCTGCTATAATGGAAGTCGTTCCTCCTATATTCTCGCCAAAACAAACATAAGGGTCTATGCTTGGTAGTATGCCTACTGATAATCCTTCGCAGGGAATAGAATTTACCGTGACAGTAACCGTATTTGTTTTTTCGCAACCACCTATTGTTGCAGTCACTGAATAAGTTGTCGTTTCCGTAGGACTTGCAATAGGGTTGGCAATATTTGGATTGTCCAGTGTTTCCGTTGGAGTCCATGTGTAAGTCACCTCTGCTGTGGTGTTCAACACTTCAGCAGACAATTGGGTGCTTTCCCCTGCATTGATGGTGGTATCTTCCGATACGATTAATTCAAAGTCATTGGATTCGGTGTTGGCTTCAATGAACAAACCTGAATCGTAAATTGCATCATTCACATCTGCAATAACAATTTTGATGTGGTAGGTTTCACCAATAGTTAAGTTATTGGTGATTGCCTCTAAAGGAATCGTAAATCCATCGTATTGAGGCAAGGCATTGGCTTCGTTTTCAACAAAATAGGAGGTATTATTTAGGTGGTTAATCCCATCAACCCCTACGGGAATAGTTGTATCAGGTACAAGTGCGATATTGGTGAGTGAATCAAAACCCGTTCCATTGATAAATATCCCCATTCGGTCGGAGAATTGAGTATTTACCCATTCTGGATATTCTTCCGAGCCAAACCAATAACGGAAACTAATAGATTCGGTGTTGGCTGTGAAATCAAATTCCAAAGCACAAGCATTGAAGGTTTGAAACTGTTCTGTTTCCAAATCGGCATCACCAGAAGCACCATTGCTGAGTCCTGCACTTCCACTTGTATTAGGTGAATATAAACCCAATTCTACACTACCTGTTGTCAGGGCAATTCCTTTTGTAAATGGATTGTTGTAAATGCCCTCGGTGATGGTTGTATCAAATTGTGCTATGGCAACATCGGCACAATTAATGACTGCATTTTGAAAAGAAATACAATCGTCTAAAATAATATCAACGAGTTCGTCCGCATTACTATTTGGAATGCTTTCTTCTGTAATAATCAGCGTAACAGTTGCGATGTCTATTTGGTCGCATTGACCTTGAATTTCGTATTCTATTGTAAAAGTGCCTTCAATGCTTGGAGCAGGAATAAAGTTGATTTCTCCAAACTCTGACACCTCTGGAAAATCACCAATAGATGTTGGTGGATTGAAGCTATCTGCAATCAAAATGATGTTCTCTCCAATGTCGTTTTCCAATATATTAAAAGTAAAAGAAGGTGAATCTTGTGTATTGAAAATATAAACTGTGTCATTCACTGCTTCAATTGGAGTGGTGTCAAGTACTACAATCGTCACCAAAGCCGTGTCCATTTGTCCAAAACAATCCGTAATGATGTACTCAAAGTCGATTGTTCCTGCAAAATCAGTTGTGGGTGTATAAGTGATGTCGTTGTCGATTTGCTCCAATGTGATGTCATTGCCGCTTACAATAAGTCCTGTTATCTCAATGCAATCCCCTAAGTCGTTTTCTACTGGATTGAAAGTGAAGGAAGTATTGGAGCAGGTGGTGTAGGTGTCGTCTATTGCAGTGAGTTCTGTTGCACAATTGGTCATTTGAACATCACAAATTTGGTGTGTGTTCACACTGTTACCCGTTGCTGCTGTAAAGCCCCAATAGATACTGTTTTCACTTCCAAAAATTTCGGTAACAATATCTTTTTCATAAATGCCTTTTATCTCTCCATCGAAGTAATATATCAATTCAAAAGTCGTGGGATTCCACACTACTTTGAGTTCATGGCTTTGTCCATTTTCAAAGCTGGAAATTTCAATAGGAGTTGTCACTGATTCCATATTGCCATTTTCGTTTACAGCAATGTGGTTGAAAGTTGGCTCACTATCTAATGTCGGATTTTCGTGGGTATCTAATTCTACTGCAATAGAAGGTTGAATGGTAGCTGTTACTGCATCCGTTAAATTCGGTCCATAACCCAAACCCTCACCATTTGAACCCAATGCTGTCAATGCAGAATCATCGTTGTGAAGGGTAAAAGTGAAACCATCCGAACCATCTAAATTTGTACTCAAAAAAGCTGTGAGAACAAACGGTTCATTCAACAAAACTTTTTGCTGTGACCATATTGACCCTGCCTGCCCAGATGTACTTTCATCGGTTAAAGTCCAACAGTTTGCATTTTCAGTGTTGGCTTGTGCATTGCCGTTTAGTTGGGTATTGGAGTCTGTGAAAATAAGTGGTTCGCAGTCTTGTGGGCAATCTTCAATAATTTCTACAGAATCCATTCCACCACAACCATCGGTATTTAATACTGTAACTGAATAAAAGCCAACTTCACTTACTTCAATCGTTTGAGTATTTTCGCCTGTTGACCATTCATAAGAAAAGTCGAAACTTGAAGGTATAGTTACAGCAATTAGAGTAACAGTAGGGTTTTCTGTGGGACAAAAGTTACCATTTATGGCTATTGAATCTAGACAAGGAGCAAATTTGACACAAGGAATTTTCCCACCTTCTCTGTAAAACTCATCTCCATTTGCATCAACTACGTTTATTGTATATGATTCTGTATCTGATATAATTGCAAATGTATTTCCATAATTAGGTAATACCTCATTAATACTTCCCGAAATAGTAAAGGGTGGAGCTCCACCAGTGATGATAACCTCCAATTCGTAAGTTCCCGTTTCTTCTGCTCCCTCACAGTTTCTAATTACTTCTACCGCTAAGGCGGTTTCTTGGGAAATAAAAATCGTAACCGTAGCTTCATCTGTAGCTCCATTACAGTCAATAACTTCATACACAAAAGTATCTTCGGTACATTGTGTATCGGTATCTGCTAAGTATGTTACCTCCCCTGTCTCAGGATTAATAGTTGTAATCTCGCCACAAGAAGGAGCCACTACTATTCCTCCAATACTCAAATTACATCCACTATCATTTTCCAAAATATCAATAATAACAGATTCTCCTGTTTCGGTAGAAGCAAAATCATCTACTGCCGATATACCATCTGTACAATCTGGCGATAATCCCGAAAGTGTCAAAGGTTCGCAAGAAGGAAGTGATGAATCGTCATCAATTACGAATGAGTACCCTGTACCCTGAGCGATTGGTGCACTTGTGAAATTATCAGGAGCAGAAGCACCATCCACAGTGTAAACACCATTACCACCAGAAATAGTGAAAAATACGGTATAGGAATTATCTGATTCATTGCAGAGAGTTGTTATGTTACTTACTGCAATATTTTCGTAAGAATAGGTACTGACTGCCAAAGGTGCTGATTCGCAGCCCTCTGCAGTTGTAGCAATAATATAGATAATTCTTTGCCCAACTATTTCGCTGTTTACCCATACACTTCCACTTGCAGGAGTGGCTGGAATAATCGCATTAGGGTCTAAATAGTAGTTATAAGTAGCTCCTTCGCCTGCTCCCATTGGTGCTAAGATGATGTCACCTGCACCACAAATTGTAACCTGAGAAGCTTCATTGTTCAACTGCAATACAGGAACATCAGTGGGTATTTCGATGAGAGCAGAAGAAGAACAATCTGTAGTTATAGAAGTAAGCATAACGGTCACATCACTTCCAGATTGAAATTCAAACACGTTTTCGCCCAACTCAATCCCCCCCGCAGTTACAGTATAGTTATCATCTGTATCAATTGGGAAAATAGTAATTGTAGATTGACCAAATTCATCCAGACAGGTTGCAGAAAAGATAAATAATTCATCGGGGCAATCTTGACAACCTTCAACAAAAATGCTCACCTCCACGGCTTCACTTTCACAAGTTCCATTTACGCTTCTAACCAAAAAAGTGTATGTGCCAATTGAAGTCAGCAAATTCGACAAATCCACCATATCATCATTCGGAGAGATTCCCTCAATTAGTAATTCGTCATTTTCGTTATAGACATTGAAGGTAAAAAGTTGGTCGGAATATTGAAAAGGAGCTGTCATAAATATGAAGACATCCAGTATTTCATTTTCGCAAAGCGTAATAGTAGAAGGGTTTACTTCCGGTGGGGCAGGTTGTGCATAAATACTCAATTCTTTTTTGATTGTACTACTGCATTTCTCAAAAGTAGTAATGTGATACAAGTCATAAGATTCGACCGCACTGGAATTTCCAATTGGGTCAAAATACATTTGACCGTCAATGATTGTAAAACAACTTTCATCAGTGGCTTTGCAATTCCCGAAATCCCCACAACACCAATAACCACCTTCATTATCAGGAAAAACAGCTATAGGAAGGTTGGTTTCACAAATTTCATAATTATCTCCTTCTGTAGACCAAGAGGGAAAATCAGGTTCCCCAGCATAAATAATCTTGGTATCTGTATCATTACAATTGGGATCTGATGGTGATTCGACAAAATAAGTAATGGTATAAGTACCCACCTCAGGAAATATCAAAAAATCGTCTGTGACAACAACAGGTGTTCCATCTAGGTAGGTCTGCTGCCATTCTCCTCCTGTCGTAGTACTTTCGGTTAGTAGTTCCTCAATTGTAAGTGCAACAGAAGTACAAATCGTATCTTGAAGAATGAAATCTGCTACAACATCACAGCCCTCTATACAAACATCCACTTGATGCTCATCTGTTGCCGAACAACCATTGAAATCAGTAACAGTTACCGTATAAGTGCCTATTGTATTCACGATTATTTCTTGTGATGTTGCACCTACATCCGTTGACCATTGGTAAGTAAAATCCTCATTACTTGGTTCAACATTCAACAAAATACTAGGGTCGCATAGCGTACTTTCTCCTTCAATAAATACAACAGGTAATTCATTTTCTATTACAGAAACCTCTTTTTGCCCACTACATCCATTGGCGTTGGTTACGGTCAAACCATAATCACCTGCTTCCGTCACTTCAATGGAAAAACCTTGTTCGCCCGTCGACCACAAATAAGAAGAATAGGCATTGCCAGTGGACAAAACGGTGTTTCCTCCTTCACAAAAACCCAATTCTCCATCAATTGAAGGAGAGGGCGAAGGAGAGGTGTCAATGGTGATACTTGCTATATTGCTGCAACCATTGGAGTCTTTTACAGTAACAGTATAATCACCTCCTTCTGTGATTTCAATTTCCTGTCCACTTGTTCCATTTGACCAAATATATTCTACATCTGTCGCATTGCTATTAGCAGTCAAAGAAAGTGTGTCTCCTGTACAAAGCAGCGTTCCATTGGAGGAAGAAATGATAAGAGTTGGAATCTCGTTTGCGACTACTTCTACACTTGCTATTCCCACACAAATATTTCCATCCGAAACACTCACAGTATAAACTCCATTTTCACTCACTTCAATATTTGAGTCTATTGAACCATTCGACCATAAATAATCTACATATACTTCGGTCAAACTCAAAATAGTGTTTTTCCCTTCACAAAAATTGAAGTCTCCTACAATTTCGGGATTGGGTTGGGGCAATTCTTCAATGAAAACCGAACTCGTTGTGCTGCAATTGTTTTCGTTGGTAACCGTGACGGTGTAAATTCCGCCTAATTCGATGGTTGTTATCTGGGCTTCATCTCCATTTGACCAAACACTTGTAGAATTGCTAGGAATCTGTACAAAAATATCCAATCCTGTACCACTACAAAAAACCTCATCTCCAGCCAAAATCTCTGCAAAAGGATTGGAGTTTTGAATCACTTCAATGCTTGCTGTTCCCGAACAAATACCTCCGTCTGTAACTGTGACAGTGTAAGTTCCTCCTGTATTGATTGAAATTCCCTGTTCGGTTTCACCTGTTGACCAAATGTATTTGGCTGTAAAATCACTGAAATCATTGGCAGTCAAAGTAATCGTTTCACCTTCGCAAAAAAAAGTTTCTCCTGCGATAACAGGATTGATTTTTGGGCAGATTTGTGAGCAAGCAGAAAATTCGGAAGTGTTATTACTTGAATTTGTTGCTGTTGTAGTAATAATATCTCCAATTGTAAATGCTCCTTCATAAGACCATTCACCTGTTGAGGCATCTACCATAACTGTTGCCAAATAATTTCCTTGACAAGTTGTATTTCCAGAACAAAGTGTATGATCTTGGACAAATATTTCAATAGTTGCTCCTACTTCGGCTGTGCCTGTTAGTGTTGTAGTAGTTGCTTCTACAATGATTGGAGGGTTGGGAATATTTGATACATCAATCAACTCAGAAAAATCATAAGTCTTATTATTGCAAAAGATATTGTTTTGACGCATCTCAATTCCCGTTCCGTTTTCATAAAATCTAATAGCTGTATTATTAAATGCAATCGTGTTTCCTTCTCCTTCTAATAGACCACCAATAATATTATTGTTGTTTTGTAAATGTCCACTTATTCCTATATTGTTACCTAAATCGATTGTAGAGGTTATGTCTGTTCCAATAAAATTACCTTTCATTTCAATATCGGATGGAAAGTCTCCTGTTGTCCCATCTATAAAGAGAATAATACCTGCCGTTGTATGTCCTCCAATAATATTCGCTTGACTCGAATTATTTCCTCCAATCAATACGTTTTGTGCACCTGGCGATACACCTATACCATGAGTCTGAGAGTTCCCTAATAACGCTTCCCCCTGTATATCTACCCCCATCTTATTTCCTTGAACCGTAATGTTATCTCCTCCGTCTAAGGAAATAGGATCATTCAATATGTTTGAAGCCAAATTTGTATTACCTCCTATTAAAATATTGTTCCCCCAAAAAATGAGTATTCCTGCACCATCATTATTTAAAGGCTCATCACCATTTATATTTACACCAATTAGATTTCCTGTAATTGTAATATTTTCTGAAAAATTTACTATTCTTATCCCACCTTGATCATTACCTGATATTAAGTTTCCTTCATTAATATTGCTTCCTCCTATTGACAAATTTACTCCATTAATATTTATACCTTCAAGTCCATTTCCTAAATCTATTGTGCCGCTAATATCTGTTCCAATTTTATTACCTTGTATATCTGAGTCATTTAAATTCCCCCAAATTCCATAACTCAAGTTATTAGAAATAATATTTCCTTGATTATCACCGCTGCCACCAATAAAAAAATTACTTCCATTTGTAATTGTAATTCCAGAAGATATATTGCCAAATCCCGTTAAACCATTGACATCCGTTCCAATTTTATTGTTGTAAATAGTCACGTTCTCACAATCAACAATTCTTAAACCACCGCCAAAAGAACTTGATTCAGAAGTCTGCGTACCATTATTAGAAATAACATTTCCATGATGTTCACTTTCATCTCCCCCAATTTGTACATTATTGCTCTCCTCAACAAAAATACCATAGCTAGGAAAACTATGTATATATAAGCCGTAGATGGAACAATCGTTTCCTAAAATTTCCAATCCGTTAACTAAATCTAACATGCTCCCATCTAATTCTACATCTCCTAAACTAAAATTAGATTGAGTTGTAGCATCAATAATGGTGCTACTGTCTATTAAAGAAGGATATTCAATCGTAGGCTGAAAAACAAAAGGGGCTGTTCCTGTGAGGTTAAAATGAATATCGTTTGCTCCTTCTGTTTCATTGGCGCATTTGATGGCGGCTCGGAGGGAGCCAACTGTTGGGTTGTCATCGTCGCCATTATCGTCTGTGGTGGTGACCCAAATTGTGCCGCCTAAATCGGAGGAGCAGGTTTCCACCAAAGAAACATCCAAACAAAAATCTCCGCTATTGCCTCCATTTCCATCTACCATCAAATAATACTCTGTGCCATTGGTAGTAGGCAAGGTGATTGCCGAAAACAAATCAGTTCCTACTTCAATATCTTCACTACAATCTACCTCACTCAAACTATTACAGTTTCCCCCTTCAAAAATTGCCATTTGGGTATTGCTCATGGCAGTTGAAGAAGCACTACAATCTGTGGTGGAAATATTGTAGGCATTTCCATCTCCTGTGAAGGTGAACCAAACGGTGTTGTCTAAGGTATTGTCATTGAAGCAATCGGGAAGTAAATCACTGCCTTCAATCGTTGCTCCAACATTGGAGTAAGAGCCATACACTGCTACCATTAATGGGTCTAAGGAAGTAGCATCAAGGCAGTTGTCATTTGGAGAGTTAACTTGGACGAATAACTCATCGCTCACCAAAACAAGGTTTTGGACACTAATACTTGGATTCGTAATACTATCATTCGTGACCTCAACATAGTAATTTCCTGATTCGGTGACAACCCAACTGCTGTCTCCATCCACAGGCATATTCGGTATTTCTATTCCGTCTTTGTACCAAGTATAATGATTGTTAGATAAATTGCCTCCTACTTCTACATAGAGGGTATTATTAGACAGTAAGAGAGGGATGGTAGCTTGAGGAGCATAAAATAATGTAGTAAAATTAGAATTTGTATTGTAATTTTGAACATGGGGAACTAACCCAGCAAAAGTCAACTCATTATCAGATAACACTAAATAATTTAAATTGGGTAAATCAAAATTTGGAATCTCACCTGTTAAGGCGTTATCAGATAGCCCTAAACGTTCTAAATTAGGGAGATTAAAATTTGGAATCTCACCTGTTAATGCATTATCGTATGAATATAAAGTTTCCAAATTGGGGAAGTCAAAATTTGGAATCTCACCTGTTAACAGGTTATACTGTAACCCTAAATATTCTAAGTTGGGTAAATCAAAATTTGGAATCTCACCTGTTAATGCATTATCGTATAACGCTAAAGCTTCTAAATTAGGGAGATCAAAATTTGGAATCTCACCTGTTAATGCGTTAAAATCTAATGATAAAACTTTTAAATTGGGTAAATCAAAATTTGGAATATCGCCTGTTAAGGTATTACGGCCTAACCATAAGACTTCTAAACTGGGTAAATTAAAATTTGGAATCTCACCTGTTAATTGATTTATTTTCAAATTCAAAATCTCTAAATTAGACAAATTAAAATCATAAATATTTCCCACTAAATTGTTACCTGTATTAATATCAATAAACATATTCAACTCCGCCACCCCACACCCATCCACACTCAATGTCACACCAAACCATTCGCTCACATCATCAACCAACCACCCCGAATTATCCGTCCAATCATCCCCACCAGTAGCATTGTAAAATGCCACCAACTCCAATGAATCCGCTTCAATACAAGAAGGAGGAAACATCAAAAATTGACCTTTGGGTTTCGGTATCGGTTGCCACGATTTGAGAACCGTATGATTGGCAGCCCACGAATTTATTTGGATTTGAGGAGGTGGGCTTGAAGGAATAGGAGACATAACAAACTCTCTACTGTTAAGAGAATTATCAGACATCAGAGGAGAAACAAATGCTGAAGCAAAATTAACGTTGAAGGACAACAACAACAGTAGTAAGTACAAATACAGAGTAGTGGTTTTGTTCATAGTGGGGGCTTATTGAATATGTGGACAATACGACTGACGACGAACGACAGACGGTTTTGGAATTGGATGTTATGGATGCAAAAATACAATATAACAACACTATCCGTTAATAGGCAAATCATTTGGTTTATAAAAGTGTAACCTCAAAGCCTAAAAATAAAAAACCCGCCATAAAGCGGGTTCTTCAATTCTACATACTCTTATGTGTTATCCTTACCTTATCTTCAATAATTTTTCATAAAAATAGATAGGATTTTCCAATCCTTCTATTTTTACTTCAAAACGCACAAAATACATTCCACTTGGAAAACGGTCATCCAAGTCAATGTTGATGGTTCGCCAATTATCAAATATTTGATTGGAGGGGTTCTCATAACCATCCGACTTCAATACCAATCGACGGTCAAAGCTAAATACAGCATATCGAATCGGCGTTTCCATGGGAATACCCGTCAATTCTACTGTGAACAAACCAGTTGAAGGATTTGGTTTAACAACTTTTACATCAGGTACACAATTGAAGATAGTAATGCTATCTCTACACCCTGAACTGTCTTGAACAAATATCTGACTCTCTTCCTCATAGGGTTGAAGCAAGGTCAGTTTGCACTTATACCGCTGTTCTTCCTCGTTCCACCAACAATCTTCCTCTGAAATCTGCTCCTCTTTTTCTTCCTCCCCATTGTAGCAGGTAATACTTTCAGGAATCTCATTCTTAATGCTGAGGATTGCCAAACAACGACTCTCATCTGCATATTCAATACTTATATCAGGGGATCCAACATTGTATGCAGAATCAGTTGTGACACAATTAGTTCCTATTCCTGTCACAGTTACACTGTAATCCTTTGTTGTTACGGATTGAGGTACTTCAATTTGAGGGGTCGTTTCGCCTGAAGACCATTGATAAGCAACATCCATAATACTCCCTCCTACAATGGCAGTTAAAGAAGCGTCTCCATTCTCAAAACAAGTTTCTTCTATATCAACAGATAGCAAATCAAGAGAGGGAGTCGTAAGGGTATAATCACACACATCGGCATTACTACCATGAAAAATAGGTATGTTATTATTGGTCTTTTGTACAGCTTGCATAGAAATCGAATAATTTGTATTTGGATTCAAAACAACATCTTCTATCGGAATCCATTCACCATTTGTTCCATTGTTTCCTTCAATTTTACATTGATAAGCCCATAAACTATCCTCTATTCCAATAGGATTTTCTAACTGAAGATAAACTGTTTCACAATCGCTGCTCCCCTCTAGGGCTATACCACATTGAGGAGGGCGAATGTCAATGGTAAATTGTTCTTTAATTTCACCACATCCAGGATAACTAATGGTATATGAAAGTGTATCCTCTCCGACATAGGCATATTCGCGAGGTTTGGAATTGTCATATACAATCGAATCTGCAAAAACCTCAAAATAAGTGGAATCACAGCTGGTTTGTAGGCTGTTCGCATCAATGACTATACTTAGGAAATCTATGTCAAAATCGGGTATAGCTCCTTCTGAATCCTCCAATACATATAATTTTATAGCATCAATTTTTGCTTGCAAATCTATGATTGTTTCTTCCATCTGATACTGCTTCGCTTCGTTGAGTCGTTTATTTATTTCAGGTATTAGTTTTTGTAAAGAGCATGAACCACATGTTTTGTTTATCAAAATAGAATTACTTGAAAGTTCAAAATCTCCTGTTAAATCCTCCAATGTACCTCCTATGGGAATCTCAAGACCAGCATAATCAATTATTCCATAAATGGTATAAATGCCAGTTATTAAGGCATCCCCAGTAATAATTCCATCAAAAACGCCTTGTATTTGCCCCTCCTTATCCACTAAAATATATTGATAATCACCACATTCTGAAACTGGACTGTGTGTAAACTCAATACTACCTTCACAAATAATTTCATCTTCAGCACTAATAGTATGTGGAGCAATGTCTTCACAACCCAAATTAGCAGGACTATCCCCCTCGCTATCTTTCCATTCGAGGGTGAAGCCGTCGTTATCTCCATGATTATTTACCAACAAATAATACACATCTTCTGGATGGACAGATAAAGGTCTCAATAAGCCATCTGCATCCACATCCAGCCACTCTTCTGAATCATCTGTTGAATAGCGATCCAAACCTATCCCTGTTGCTTGATTTCCTCTAAAATCAGTACATCGAATAGGCGCATCAAGATTACCGCATAGCGAATCATAAATCGCAAAGCTATATTTGTCTGTTGGTGTATTAGGTGTAATAGTAAAAAACAAGAGAGTGTCACAAGGATTGTCCATTCCTATTTGAATTTTCAACCAAATCGAATTTACCTCACTATTTGCTAAACAGCCTCTTATAGTTTCATTTTCAAGTTCTTCCACCCCAGAACCATTACTAATAAAAGACTTCTTGGTTTTATCACATATTTTTACCGCATCCACACAGTTCATAGGTATTGTTACTTCTACAATTACCTCAGTAGTAAGGACACAGCCATTACTCAATGTTGCTTGAAGCGTGTAAGTTGTTGTTTCTAGTGGTGTAACAGAAATGGTCTCACTTGTTTCACCTGTACTCCACTCATAATTTGGTATCTCATTTACATTCTCTATATCTGCAATTAATGTAATTGAGTCACTCTGAGTGATTCCAACTACATTACCAAGATTGAGATTACTAATAAATAATATATCAAGATTTGGCAGTTCTCCAATGGTCACTGTTGTTGAAGCAGTAGTGGTACAACCTGCTTCATTTGTTACTGTCACAGTGTAAGCAGTAGTAGTGTTGATATTTGTAGCAATGCTTGTATCTGTATCTCCATTCGACCATTGATACTTCCAATCCATTTCAGGATTAGTTATTTCTATCACAACATCGTGTTGTTCGCAACTAAACACACTGTAATTTAAATCTATATCTTTTAGATCAGCCACATCTATAGTCCTTGAACAGGTAGTAAATTCATCCAACTTATAAATAATAGTGTATTCTCCTGGATTTTTGAGTTCTAAAATTCCATCTTCTAGAAAGTGATTATACTGTGAAGGAGGAGCTGCTACATACCAACTCCCTGAACTATCCGCAGTAACTGATAGACTGTCGTACAAATATAAAGTCGTGTTCAAACAATAAGAATCCTCCAAATCAAAATTCACAAGTGGATCACATTCTTCTTCTGGACAGTTGCTTGTAACTGAAATACTGCCCAATCCACTGCACCCGTTAGAATCTGTTACTGTTACCGAATAAATTCCTGTACTACCAATACTTGTAGTTTCTCCAGAACTGCCATTCGACCAAGTGTAAGTATTGAAGGTTTCGGGAACAGAAAGAGTCGCATTTGAGCCTTCACAAAAATCACCTCCATTTACCGTTGGTGTCAAACTACTTATTTCATTAACCGTCACTTCTCCTGTACCTGTACAACCACTTGCATCTTCAACTGTGACGGTGTAAGTGCCTGCAATAGTAACATCAATTTCTTGTCCAAAATCGCCATTCGACCAAGTATAAGTAGTAAATACTTCATCAACAGAAAGAGTCGTATTTGAACCCTCACAAAAATCATTTCCATTGACCGTTGGTGTCAAAATACCAACTTCACTAACCGTCACTTCTCCTGTACCTGTACAACCACTTGCATCTTCAACTGTGACAATGTAAGTTCCTCCAATAATCACATCAATATTTTGTCCAGAGTCACCATTCGACCAAGTATAAGTAGTAAATACTTCATCAACAGAAAGTGTCGCACTTGAACCTTCACAAAAATCGTTTCCGCTAACATTTGGTGTCAAACTATCAACCTCACTAATTGTCACTTCTGCTGTACCTGTACAGTCATTGTCATCTTGAATAGTGACAGTGTAAGTGCCTGCAATGTTGACATTGATACTTTGTTCAGAACTACCATTCGACCAAGTGTAATTATTGTAGGTTTCTATAACTGAAAGAATCGTATTTGAACCTTCGCAAAATTCCAAATTTCCTTCTATTTCTGGATTCGGTAATGACAATACTGTAACTGCTAATAAATCAGTCGCACTACAGCCGCCTCGGTCTGTCACTGTTACAGTATAAGACTCCGTTTGAGTAACGTTTATGGTTTGAGTACTTGCATTGTTCGACCATTTATAAGTAGGTGTATTCCAATTCTTTGCAATAGTTTCTAAAGTAACATAATGGTCACTGGTACAGGGAGTGCCTGAATCAGTAGCGGAAAGAGAAATATCTGGCAATGAACCAATAGTAACATTTGTGCTTATTGAACAAATATCATTGCTGACAGTCACTGTATAAGTAGCTACTTGATTTACTAAAATGGTCTGATTCGTTTCGCCATTTGACCAAACATACATTGCTTCAACATTTTCTTCTATATTTTCTACACTTGCAGTCAAAACAATAGAGTCTCCCTCGCAAATATTTGCAGAAGCGGGGGCAATCACAGTTTCTATCGTACAAACTTCTTCACAGTTTTCAATCACTTCAACAGAAGTATTTGCACTACAAGTAGTATTCTCATCTGTCACTGTTACAGTATAAACACCTCCTACACTTACTTCAATACTGTCCCTAATTGCTCCATTAGACCAAAGATATTCATACCCTTCAGACATTGGAGCTGCATACAAAATACTTGTCAAACCATCTACAGGACAGACAATTGTATTCCCTGTAATAGAAGGAATAGGCAAAGGATTTACTTCAACAGTCACCTCTCCTGTTCCTGTGCAATTACTTTCATCTGTAATGGTAACGGTATAAGTTCCTCCAATACTGACATCTACTGTTTGTCCAGTATCGCCATTCGACCAAGCATACATTCCCTCAAAATTTTCTCCTCCACTTGCAGTCAAAACAACACTTTCCCCTTCACAAATACTTGCAGTAGGGGCGGTAATCACAGCACTCACCTCACAATTTACCGTACAATCATCCTCTGATACTTCCACACTCATTGTTCCCGAACAACCCTCATCATTTGTTACCGTTACAGTATAATCGCCTATTTGAGCAATAATACTTTGAGTTGTTTCCCCATTTGACCAATTATAAGCATCGAAATCTTCTGTTAAAACCAATTTTATGCTGTCTCCTATGCAAATCTCTGCAGGATTAGGCTCTATATTTGAAAACAAAACGAGTGGTGGCAATACTTCTATAGTATCAACAGACTCACAATTATCACCTACGATACTTAGACTATAGATACCTGGTTGGCTAACATGAATACTCTGACTGCTTTCGCCTGTTGACCATAAATAACTATTAGGAGTACCTATTATCGTATCTGCTACCAAAGCCACTAAAGGCGCATTGCAGGGCATCAAAAAATCTGCAGGTAATTCTACCAAACAAGGAGGACAGGCTTCAATAGAATGTGAAGCACTTCCTGTACATCCATTTTCATCTGTAATCGTGATAGTATAAGTACCTATATTGGTTGCGGCAATAGTTTCAGTGCTATCACCTGACGACCAATCATAGTAGGCTGCCTGTTCGGATTGAGCAGTCAATACTACATTTTCTTCACAAAAGACTTCTTTACCTTTTATCTCAACCGAAGGTGGAGAATAGAAGATATGTTCAATACTGGTCGTTCCTGTACAGCCTTCATTGTTGGTGACAGTAATGGTATAAATACCTTCTATTGTTCCTGCAATGGTTTGAGTCGTCTGCTCGTTTGACCATTGATAGGCTACAAAAACTGCTCCTGCATCCAATACATAATTGGAGTCTGTACAATCATTGCCTATATGCAGGGTTTCGATTGTTGGAATAGGATTTGGAACTATTGTCAAATCTACCATGATGACTTCTGTACATTCCGTGTTGTCTGTTACTGTAACGGTGTAAATTCCTTCATTGGAGAGACTTGCAATTGTGCTGGGGTTTGACTTGGTTGAAGTAAATCCATTCGGGCCTGCCCATTGATAACTTACTCCACCATCAGCAATGAAATTCACGATTGTTCCTTCACAAATAGGTCCATCTTCTACAATCTCTGCACTTGCTTCAAAGCCTTCTATGGTATGCTCACTTGTACCTGTACATCCCTGTTCATTGGTGACTGTAACCGTATAGGTTCCATTGATATTATCGACTGGAATAATTGAGTCATTAGAACCTATACTCCATTGATAGGTTTCAAAACCTGCTCCTGCATCCAAAGTATAAGTATCGCAGTTGTCGAGAGAGGCAGTTATCACTGGCAAACTCTCTGATACATCAATAGTGATTGATTCCTCAGCAGAACATCCTGCTCCATTTGTAACAATAACTGTATAATTACCTGTTTGAGGATTGTCAATTGTAATAAAAGGAACTTGTGTTTGCTCAATAAGTGTATTGTCTGGTGCATTCCATTTATAATCATAGTTATCGCTAACATCTACATTTGCAGTTAATGTTAAGCTCTGATTGGCGCAAGGAGAAGCATTAGTGGCTTCTGTAATAACTTCAAAAGTAGGTTCTGTTGGACAACTTCCACAGTCTCTATTGAAGCTGCAATTAGTGTTGTAGTTTACCTCTATTTTTAAATCAAACTGAACCAATGCTCCTTTGTATCCTGCAATACTAAAATAATACATCCCTTCGACTAAATCACTCTTAATCAGTGGATTTACATTAGAAATATTTTGTTCTTCTAAAACAGGAGTGTCACACAATCCTGTTGAAATTGTACTGGAGAAAGGTCCATATAATTCAACTTTGGCATCTGCTCCTCCTTCAATCATTAAATTCTCAAAAGTCAACTCTACCTTAGCAGTACAATTATCGCCCTCTGTATCTATTTCAAATCCATAGAACGCAGTGTTGTTGTAAAAATCAGCACTATTGTCACAACCATTTCCTTCCAATATACCTGCATTGGAAATACAAGGATAGGTTGTTGTATAATCTGTATTGATGATAGAATCATCATTACAGCCTTCCAATAAGTCCATTGAACCACTGAATGAACAACCATCCTGTGCATTGGGATGTGTTTCTGTCGATTCCAAACAAATACTAAAATCTCCTGTTGGAGGAATATCTTCTCCTTCAGCTGTTTCTCTCCATACCCTCAAATGATATATTCCTGTTTCTAAATGGGTTAAATCCAACCTTGTGTGAGACGAGCCACAACCTGTTATATCCAAAGAACTACCAGAATTTTCTCCTATAGAACAACCTTCATACACCAAACAGTCAATGTATTCAGACTCACCACAAGAATTTACATGACTGGGTGTACCACTGTAAATAGCTGCACCAAATTGTGCGCTGGAATTTTCTGGATAAATATTAAGCCAAAGGTCGGGTGTGGTGTCGTCTATGTCAAAGTTAAACCAAACATCGTAGAAAGGGGATGTACCACATTCCAAAGCATTTCCTCCAACAATATCGGCTGTTGGGGCTTGGTCGTCTGTCAATGGGTTGTAGTCAAAATCTTGACAAGCGAAAGTCGCATAGCCCGATTGACAGATGGTTGCGTTAATTTGGCTATTCAAAGAAATCGCATTGTTGATACAATCGTTGCTGGGGTCACAATTGAAGGTTTCATTTTTAGAGATACTACCACTACTACAAGAAGCATCTTCTATTTCGAGAAGGTAAGAATCACCTTGAGTCAAATTTGAAATCTCAAATATTGGTGTGGATACAGGAGAACCATCCACCCATGCGTTGTAATTACCACTACCACCACTTAATTCAATGATTACAGAACCATCCACCCCTGAACAGAACTCTCGTTTCGTGTAAGTAACAGGCGCAACTATATCAATGAGAATGGGATCGCCAAAAGCCGTACAATCTTCTGCAACAGCACCTATTGGGATATCCAAAATCTCAATTCCAAAAGTGACCTTCATATTACTACCTATATCAATACCCTCTGGTATAAATAAAGAATAGTCTCCATTTGGATTTCCTTCAATCAAGGTACTAAACTGCAATTCTCCCACAATTGAAGTACTTTTTTTGATTGTTGTTTGGTCTCCATTTCCGTCAGGAAATTTATAAGCAGGTTCTATCAATTTATCTTCTTCTTCTATTCCTGCAATGGAGACAGTGTATTTTACTTTGGTATTGCTGTCAAAGGGAATATCCTCAATAGTAAAAGGATCAACCGTTTGGTCAGTATTAATCTCTCCAGTATTGATATTGCTTGAAATACTTTTAATGGAGGTATAGCTTCTATTACTGAGAGTGGATGTTCCGATGTAAGGTGTAAGACTGTAAGTACCAGTCAATAAACTGCCATCGTTTGAAAATACGATGGATGAACCTGGATAAGATTTTAGCGCATTGAAGACTCCCACTTCATCGTTTACCCCCAAAGTACCTGCTGTCAATACCCAAAATACCTTATTCTGTTCGTCATTTAGTTGGACATTGGAGGTGCTGACAGTGTATTCATTTCCTTTACACAAGGATATAGCCGTTGTGTTATCTGTTTCTAAATAACAACATTGTATCGTATCTTGATAGACTGAAGTACATACATTGTTGCCTATTTTAATTTCATAATAATCTTCATGTGATGCTGCATTTGGATTCAATGAAATGGTTTTGTTATCTTTATTGATGGTATAATCACTTCCCTCTAAGGCAGGGTTTCCTTTTATTGTCACAATGGGTTCATTAATCGCTAAGTCTATCTCTCCATTAATCTGAATAACCGTATTGGCACTTCCGTCTCCCGAACAGTTGTCGTTTGCTGTAAAACTCAAATCACATGCTCCGCAACTTGTTTCAAGCTTGCATGTTCCTTGATAATCCACTTCTATTCTTAGGTCAAATTTCACCAATGAACCATTTTCTCCTTGAATCGCCAAGTAATAATAACCATTGGGCAGTGTACCACTTGGATAGTTCAATACTTCCCCATCTCCTGTCGTATTTGCCATTGCCTGCGAAATATTCACCCGAAAAGCAGCATAATCGGTTGTTCCTATATTAAAACCTGCCAATGCGTTTGTTGGGTCATTACAAACCCCTTCTGTACCTACGCCTGCTCCCAAAACAGGGTCACCATATAGCAATATGGCTGCTTTATCTCCATTGTCTCCAATAATTTCTACATTCTCAAAATGTAAAGTGGCTACGGCATAACAAGCAGTTGGCAAAGTGTTACTTTTGGAGTCGATTTGGAATCCATAAAAAACGGGGTCGCTGGACGATTCGGCATTGTAAAGTAC
>JBMYXW010000001.1:0-2778 GCA_049608825.1 Chitinophagales bacterium | reverse complement strand
TCATTGAAGGAAGGGGTTTCTTCATTGGAAGATACTTCTGCATAAAATTGATAAATAGGTGAAATGGATGTTCCTGCAAGATTGTTATTGAAGCTTCTTCCTGCATTCGAAAGACAATAATAGGTTTTGTCGTAATCTGTGTTGGTAATAGAATTTTCACAGTTCAACAAATTATAGTCATCCGTTTCAGGGCATTCAGCTATTCCTCTGGCATCAACCTCGCCTTGTTCAATACACAACTGAAAGCTTCCCGAACCTATAGTCGAATTATTGTCCCATACCCGTAAATGGTATTCTTCATTTTGTAAGCTCGTCAAATCTATTCTCGCACCACTCAATCCATTTGAAATAGAGGCACAATTTATTAGATTTAAGTTATCCGAAGAGCCGCTATACAAAGCCACGCTTAGGTTTAAGGTTTCATTACTCGGATAGATATTTACATAGGCATTGGAGTTTAAAGACTCTCCATTAAACTTAAACCATATATCTTTATACGGTCCTGTTCCACAACTGGAAGGATTAGGCACTTCTGTATTCTCGTCTGTTGGAGTAAAACCACCTATTGTCTGATTGTAGGGAAAGGTTTTACACACAAAAGGGGTTGTTTCATTTTCTCCACACAAACCTTCAAGAGAATTGATTTGTGTATCTATAAGAATGGCAGTATTTATACCATCATTATTGGCAGGGCAGTCAAATGTAGCAGTATAATGTGTGGCACTTCCGCAATCCAAATTAATCAAATCAAAACTATACACATCGTTTGCATTCAAATCTGTAATACTTATTTCTTTGTTATCTGTATCTATTGAAACTATTCCTGCCCCCAGATTATTAACAGTGAAATTATTCCCAATATTTTGAATAATCACAATTGCTGTATTGTTGGTACAGTCTTCAATTTCTTCAAAAGTAGATTGTTCCAATACATTGATTTTTTTGGATATTCCCAATTGCTGACATGAGTTGCCTTGTGGTATATATCCTTCTAAAATGTCTCGAACAGTGATGTAAAAAGCCAAAGTAATTGTATCTCCCACAGCACCTTGACTTGATGAGATTTGAAGTTTGTATTCTCCATTGATGTCCTCTACTTCCGAGCCTGTAAAAGTGTATTCGGGCGCAGAATTGTAGCCGTTTATTAAGTTAATATTTTGGTTTGTAAATGGACTCGTTAAGTTAGCGGTGAGTGTTGTACCCTCTCCTCCTGATACATGAATATCCATATTCACCTGTGTTTTTTCATCAAAAGGAATGTTGGTCAATGGAATACTGACATTATTTCCTCCTCCTGCTGTTCCTACAAAACGAAGGGTGTCCGCAAAAACAGCTGTGGTCAAACGATTGGTTCCGACATAAGGAGTCAAATAATACTCCCCTGCTGATAAACTCACACAGTCATTGTTCAACTCATCTGATTTTGCTCCTTTGCCAAAAGGAGTACCATTGAATAGAGCTGTAGTCGAACCTAAGGCTTCTTCTTCTGTTAATACCCAAAATATATTGTAGTTAGTAGTTTCTGTTGAAAAAGAATTAACTTCGGCAAAGGAACTTGCTCCACAGCACAATTGGGAATTGATTACTGATACATTGTTATCTTCTATGTCAAAATCAGGCAGGTTACAGGTGATATTGCAGTTGTCGCAGTCACTTGATGCACAATCTTCACTGAAAAAATCCATGCTCCAACTGATGAAATACCCATTGGCAGTATTTCCTTCTGACTGAATACTCAGTGTCCATACACCTTGCGGAAATTCCCCATCCAAAATCTCAAAACCCTCTTCAGGAATCCAATTGCCCGTCTCTCCACCACAATAGTCACTTATATTGCCGTTTTCACCTTCTGGTGTAAAACAAACTTCTTTTTTATTGAAGGAATCACCATAGTCGACATTGGAACATTCATTTCCTCCTCCATTTCCAGCACTAAGAGTAATCGTTGTTCCTTCGGGAGAGGTCAATAAAAGGGTCAAATCACTGATACTTTCATGTTCTATCAACACACATACCTTTTCTAATTGTGTGGCTTCTCCCAATATGCCTTCCCCACTTAGATTGAGCAAATGGTGTGAAACATTGCTGTTAGCATCGACACCAGTACTGCCTTTGGGAATCGGTAAATAAGGTTCTGCCAAACAAGCATTCGGAACACAGGAGGCATCTTCAATATCACAGCTATACATTTCTGAATTTTCTATGCCTTCAACAGTAATGGTATTGGCTTGGCGGTCTATCGTAATGGTGTGATTCTCTGTTGGAGGGCTTCCATTGATAGTTCCTTCATGGATAATATAGTTTCCACTTCCTCCTGTGATGTTGTAAAGAAATGTATTATCGCCACAACTTTCGGGTAGAGAACAGCTAATTGGTTCTGGAATGGTGAGCAATAAGGATTCTCCAAAACCATTGCATCCCTCTTTCTCTTCAATATATCCTGGTGCTACATTTTTTATTTGTGCTACAAACATTACATCTATGTCTGAACTTACCATGAGGTTTTCGGGAAGTACAAGACGATAGTCACCATTGGGATTTCCTGCAATAGGAATACTGAATCCTTCTTGCCATCCATTTTTGTCAATAGTTTTCGTGCCATCAGTATTAGGATATTCGTAGCCAATGTCTTCTAAAACCTCGTCTGTTCCTAATCCATTGATAAATACAGACAAGACAGTACTGGTATTTGAAGTAAAAGGAATATTTTTTAGTTGAAGTAAACTGATGGTAGCTGGTGTTGTTGAAGTATCTGTTAGGGTAAAGCTGTCCCAGAAA